>CAJWLI010000046.1 GCA_913043075.1 uncultured Gammaproteobacteria bacterium | reverse complement strand
GTTGCGCAGTGGTTTCGGTCGATAGCACCATGCGTTCAAATGTCACAGTCGGACCGCCGATAGAGTGCCTGTTTTATAGGAAGGATAGCTTTGCTCCCCACGAACAATACTTTAAGCTGGATGAATCGCATCCATATCTGGCCGCGGTTAGGGAGAGTTGGGAAGAAAATATTCGTGTAGCGTTTGAACACCTTCCGAGTCTAGATGAGGTCTTTAAAGGCTGCGAATAATTTCGTCTATGTATTCGAATTTCCGAATCACTGGCTCGCAGATTACAAAAGGGTATAGATCATTCCTGCCCATGCTCCGATTCATTTCGTTAAGTTTTATTGTCAGGTCTTGCCATGCGGCGAGCTTCTCTCGCATTGACATTTGATTTGAATCACTTCCGATTAAATGATGCTCTTTAGCTGTTTCCAGTCCATCAATTATGTGCAAGAAGTGCCCCCACATTTCAGCCCAATCTTCAACAGGGTGCGATGAGGCATAAGGCGTTATATAGTTCTCAGCCCATTCGGGAGACTGCCCGTTTGAGTAAAAGTCCGTGAGCGCCTCATGGTAGTTTTGCTCCGGATCTCCAAAAGTGTGTTTGAAAGATTCTCTTGTTTCATTCTCAGAGTGAAGCAGGTCCCAGATGTAATGGCCGCTCTCGTGACGCATGTGTCCTAGGACCGTTCTGTAAACTTCGTTATTTGCGGTTTTTTGAGCTGCTCTTTGAGCTGGATCTGCCTCCAACAAGTTTATAGTTATCACGCCATCGCTGTAGCCGGTTGAAACAAACTCGGTTGGGTCTACTTTAGTTGAAGTTCGACTGTCCTCCAAAAAATCGAACAAAAGTCCGCCGTTTGGCAAAACCCAACCGCTAAACCATCTAATGTTTAGCCGCAAAGAGTTAAACAGCAGCCGCCTCTTAGCTAACTCAAGCACTTTCCAACGAGAGATATTTTCTTGCGTATCTAAGCGAGGAATATACCTATTGAATGAGCATGCCAAACAGAGCCCATTTTGAGAATCCGGTTCCTGAATCCAGTTGCAAACGCCGTACTCAAAGCCGTTATTACATATCGCTGCACGACCTTGAGATTTTTCTATATCTGGATGACTACGCTCTTTTATAAACTCGAAAGCCCATGTATTTGGGTTCAACCCAATCGTCCGTCCGCAAGACATACAGTTGACGCTGTCGAAATAGGTGTCCGCTCCGCACGGACACTTAAATTTAATCACAAGCCATCTCGTTGAAACCAAGTTTTTGAGAAACTAACTCCAAGTTCCCTCAAAAGTTTTTGCAAGTTCGTATTGTACTCATGCAAGTATACCTCTTGGCGGCTGTCGTAGCTCTTTAAGATTCGTAATATTTTGTGTGCTTTCTTTAGAGACGCTTCGGAGTTCGGCAGTCGCATTAGTTCAACCCGCAACTCTCTTAAGCAGTAGGTTAATGACCTAGGAAAGCGCTCGGCCTGAAAAATTAGCTCAATAACATCTTCTTTATCAACCACTGGCCCTTTCATTCTCCGATAAGCACTTTTTGCGGAAAGAGCTTCGAGCAGAGCACCCCAGAGCAATTGGTCAATAGATTTGAAGGCGCCCTCTCTATCCATAATATCTTGTGCGCCTACATCAGTGATTCTTATGCCCATGTCGGCGCGCTCAACTAGCTTGCCAATCCTTAAAAAGCTGTAAACTTCATCTCTAGACAAAGAGCTGTGAAAAAGCCCAGTTAGCATCTGGCAGCGTTGCACGATTTCATCCAGAAAAGCCAGTCGTTTTGATCTAGCTAAGCTTTGTTTTGAATATTGAATAACATAAAGACGCAGCTCGCTAATGTACTCCCAAGCTTCCTGAGGCAAAGTGTCGCGTGTGGTCCTAACGTTCTCGTAGGCTTGGAGAATAGAGTAGGGAACACTGCATTGTTCTTCTGAGCGCTCGATTAGGAACCGATGAATGTTTTGCTCTGTCTCAGAGTTATAGCGATACTCAAACTGCTCCCTTGCGTCCAGAATATCAATTAAAATCATCCATGAAGGTTCTGAGCCCTTTGGTATATCCATAATAAGATGGTTGTATATCGAGATGAGTCTCGCAGTATTTTCCGCTCTTTCTAGATACCGGGCCAACCAATAAAGCTTTTCCGCGACTCGAGAAAGCATCAGTTTCTCTTCACTCTACTATCCACGTGTCTTTGCTTCCGCCACCTTGCGAGGAATTTACTACTAGGGAGCCTTCTTTAAGGGCAACCCTGGTGAGGCCGCCAGATGTCACCCAAGTTTTGTGGCCACTAAGCACAAAAGGCCGCAAGTCTAAATGCCTCGGGGCTGGGTTCCCGTTCGAGATGGTAGGTATCGTTGACAAGGCTAAGGTTGGCTGGGCGATATAGTCACGCGGGTTTTCCCGTAAAAGTGCTGAAAACCTTTTTTGTTCTAGTGGACTGCTTTGCGGCCCTATTAAAATGCCATAGCCTCCCGACTGATTCACTGGTTTAACTACTAATTTTGATATGTTTTTGAGAACATATTCGAGTTCCTGAGGTTTCCAGCACTGATAGGTCTCGACGTTTTTTAAAATCGGTTTCTCGTTCAGATAATACGTTATTATATCTGGCACATAAGCGTATATGGCCTTATCGTCCGCCACTCCAGAACCTGGCGCGTTCGCAATCGCCACTTTCCCCTTTTTCCAAGCCCTCATTAATCCGGAAATGCCCAGCATGGTTTCTTTGTTAAATGCTTCAGGGTCTATATAATCTTCATCAACCCGTCGGTAGATTACGTCGACTTTAACCGGACCGGCGACCGAACGCATAAATACTTCATCGTCTTTGACAAAAAGATCCGATCCCTCAACTAATTCTGAACCCATGCCTTGGGCTAGAAAAGCGTGCTCAAAATATGCAGAGTTATAGATTCCGGGCGTCAGTACTACGATATTTGGTCTTGTTTTCGGTTTTGACGGGCTTAACGAACTGAGGGTCTCATAAAGTGCAGAAATATAATCGTCTACCGGCAATACGCTATGATTTTCGAAAATCTCGGGCAAAATTCTCTTTGTAAGCTCCCGGTTCTCTATCATGTAAGCTACCCCTGAGGGAATCCTCATGTTATCTTCTAAAACGTAGATATGCCCGAGTTCATCCCGAATCAGATCCATACCGATGATTGTTGCCCAAGCTCTATGCTTCGGTGACATCCCAACGCATTGATGACGAAAATTCGGTGAATCGAGGACCAGGGGAGCAGGAACAACCTCATCTCGCAATATCGCTTGCTCGTTGTAGACGTCATCAATAAAGAGGTTTAAGGCTTTTGCTCTTTGTTTGATTCCCTCGCTGACTTTTTTCCATTGGTGGTTTCGTATGAGTCGAGGAACCACGTCAAAGGGCCAGGCCCTGTCAATGTTTTCCCCTTCACTGTAGAGCGTGTAGCTTATGCCCATTTCTCTGACAGCAAGCTCTGCCGCCGCGGAATAGGTATTCCAAGAGGCTTGATCCTGACGCGAAATCCATTTGTGAATTGTCTTGCAACCCGCCCGAGCTTTGCCTGAGGATGTGGTGAGTTCATCGTAAAATCTTTGCTCGGGCTTGCTCAAAAACAGTTTCCTCCAACAAACGGTTCCTTTTTCGAATCGGGCTAATCGGGCTAAAGGGTGTTCACACGTTTCAAACCCTCTGCCGATCATGTAGGCGGCCCTTTTTCAGGCCGCAAGACATTGAAACAGCTGCAGGGCTTTATTGACCGAAGGGAAGGGGGGCTAAACGTTCCTCTCCTCCTTTAAGGCGCTGTCTGAACCTCTATTTTGCCCTGTTCGTTCTTCTTTACGCGAACTCGATCGCCGTCCGTTCTATTCGCTGACTTACGCAGCGGCCTTTTCCTTTGGCTTTTTGGCCTTTGGCTCTGCAGGCGGGAAATCGGGTGCGTAATCCTTCAAGGAGGCATATGCCTCTTTCATAAGAGATGAGCTTGTTTCATATGATTCCTTCATTAACTTCATGTTTTCTTGATACGCCGACTTGGTTGCCTCCCAAAGTCCTTTGCTGTAGTCCCTTTGAAGTTCCATCAGACCAGACATACTCGAGATGCCGGTCATCTTTTCCTGCGCTGTTTGCGCCAAACCCGCGCAATTCGTCAGGTAATCGGCATTTTGTTCATAAATTTTTGTCATGGTGTCTGTACCACTTTCCATCATTTTCTTTGAAAAACCTAAGCTTGCTTCGTTATACATTGCTATACTCCTCGTGAAAGTAAATTTTGTGCAGCGCACAATGCTGCAATGCACAATAATATGTGTTTCGGGCTGCGAGTCAAGCTTTTTGTTAACATTTTTCGTTTAAGTTAGCTTAGGTAGCTTTGTTAACCTTGAGGATTAATAATGCATCGTTTTAGAAAATACCCAAATAGACGTATCTACGACTTAGAGGCAAGCAAGTACGTAACTTTAGATGCAGTGCTGGACGTAATTCTTAGCGGTCGAAGCGTCAAAGTTGAGATGGCGGAAACCGAAGAAGACGTGACACAAGCGACCTTATTACAGGTTTTAGCCGAACAAGAGAAAGCGAATTCCACCCCGTTGCTAACCAATATAGCGTTAGAACAGCTGATCCGTTTTACTGGAAATCCCTATAGCCAAAGTGCTTCGCAGTTTATCGAAAAAAGCCTCGAATTCATGTCCCGACAGCAAGAATCTCTGCGAGAGGCTATAGCGGCATCTAGTTTAGACCCTTTTTCCTCTTTCGAGAACACGATGAAGTTCTGGACCGGAAAATTCTAGGCCGGTTAAAAACCTTTCTGTCTGAATTGATTCAAAGTAGCGTTACAAGTCATTGAGCAGGCAGCTTTGGTATTGATTCAAAGACAGCGGAGCTAAACGCTCGATTAGCTTTACTGCTAACGAACGCACCTATATGTCCTGCAGGCAACTCTAACTCTTGATAATTACATTGTTTGGGTACTAAGTGCTTGAGCGCTTGCGAGGTTGGTGGTGGGACTATGTGATCGTCTCTCGAATATATGTTAAGGACTGGCATATTTAGATTCCGTAGGTTTATTTTTTTGCCCTCCAACTCGAACTCTCCCTTCGCTAGCCGATTCTCGTTATATAGGTCGATCAGCCATTGTTTTGCGGCTTCGCCCGGGTGGTTTGGGCGGTCTACCAGCCACTTCTCCATTCGAAGGAAATTGAGCACCTGCTTCTTGTCGCCAGAGAGTGAGTCGATAGCGTCCCACTGATATTTAGTTAAGCTTTTAACGAGAGTCATTTCAAGGAAAGCAAAACCACTTACTTCACCAGGTAGCTGTCCATAGGCATCGATCATTTCCTCTAGTTCTTGCCTAGAAAAATTCCTGAGTAGACGGTTGAGGTGACCTTGATCTGGCTTTAGTTTTGCCCCCTCGTCGGCATGAAAATCAATTGGAGTGACCGCTAGGGCGAGCGATTTTACTTTTTCGGGGTATAAGCTCGCAAAGCACGCCGCAAACACCCCGCCTTCGCAAACACCCAAAAGAGATAAGCTTTTTATTTTGTGTGCTGAGCAGATATATTCAATGCAATCCCCCATGTACCCTAAGATAAAATCCTCAAAAGCGAGCCAGCGGTCTGCTCTGTTGGTTTTGCCCCAATCGATGATGTAAACATCTAAGCCCGCTTCAAGCATGTTACGTATCACCGACCTGTCAGGCTGGAGGTCTAACATTTTATAGCTGCCAATTAAGCTGTATGCAACGAGCACTGGGAGTCTCTTTGCGGATTTAACCCCCTCGAGTTTTTCATATTTGAAGAGCCGCACCTTGTCCGACGAAAACACTACATGTTTTTTAGATGTGGCGATCTTAATATCAGACTCGGAGAGTTCTGAAAGATTTTCAAATCCCTTCGAAACCTTTTCGAAATAATCACTTAGTTCGGGGGCGCCATTTAACTCCCTTGATTTCATTTTTTTGACTCCATGCCTTTACTCAAATGCGATTTCAGCGTTCGAACTTCTCGTTTTAAGTCGTGTAAACCTTTACTTATATCGTCTATCTCGCTTTGGGTTGGGAGGTGATTCAATATCTGGAAGTCTTCTACCAGCGCGCGATATGATTTTTGAAATTGCGTCAATGACGTAACATACTTTTTTTGAGCATCGAGATACGCCTTTGATTGCTGAAATTCCAAGACGTCTGAATTAGTAGAAGACAGCCAAGCCCGAATGGTTCTATCTTCTGACTCGGATTCTGGGTCCCCCTGGGCTAGGTAATTTTCTGCTGACTCGACAAACTTTGCGATTATCAAAGCGTGAAGTTCGGCCGCCGCCGCAGAGAATTCTATTGACGCTTTAGAGAAAGCTGAGAGATTTTGGTCCGCCCCCATGAATGTGTCTAAAGCGGGAATTGGCTTAGTTTGAAGTAACATAGAAGATAAATTCTTCACAAGATCACTGGACAGAGCCGCTGTAAAAGCATGATTTTCACGTACCTCTTTTTGACTAGCCTCCATCCAGTTGCTGAACGCAGTAGCGCCGCTGAAGTAGAGCTCCTGAGCATTTTCGATCATATTCTCAAAATGCTTATCGTCTTTTCCTTTAGTCAACGCGTCCCCCTTTTTTTGAGTTGAATTGCACCTTTTTGGACAGAGCACGCTTTTTTATGGTTCATTTTTTACGAGTCGCTCCTTATTATCACCTTTTCCTTTTTCCCTTTAAGCTTTAAAGAAAGGGCTCTCAGGTAGTATCGCTATTCCTCAGCTCCTATGTCCGAAGCGATTCCGCCATTTAAGTATATCTGGGAGAAAAAGTAGCAGAATTTGTGCCAACGTTTTTTTTCAAAGCAGGCGCAAGTTTTGCAACGAATGGTTGAGTGTTCGGATAAGGTAAAAGTTTCATGAAACATGCCTCTTATGATGAATGGGTAAGACAAAAAGAAAGTGTCGATTCACAGGATCCCCAAGCTTGGCTAATCGGTTCGGGAAAAACTAAGTTCGATAAAAAGATTATTGAGGCGAGGCTTGAAGAACTCCGGCGCATCAAATCAGAGGGCGCCCTTGAAAGCATGGTTTATTATTTTGATGAGGGCACTCATGGAAATATGGCTGGGATGGGGTCAGCCCAATTATACAACTCTGGATCTTCAGATGATCGTGAACTGGTTGATAGTTACGTGTCTGAGCTCTCTGATGGCCTCGAGTGGCTATCGAAGTGCCCGCATCCGCGATTTAGTTACCCTGATAAGTTAGCGTTTTTTGAACGGGCGGCTCATGCCCATGGAAGGGCTGCTCTGATGCTTAGCGGGGCTGGATCCCTCGCGCCTTTCCACGCTGGAGTTTGCGTGGCTCTTTGGAGTCAAGGGTTGTTGCCGGAGGTGATTTCTGGGGCAAGCGGAGGCTCAATATTCGCAGCTATCATGTGCTCCCATGATGACAAGGCGCTCACCGAAATTTTAAATTCGGATAAGCTTCTGGATATGTTTAACGATGTTCATTCGACTTACAAAAGCCTCAGCACCCACTTGGGCAGCGACGACGTTCAGGCGATTATCCAGTCTTGGATCCCTGATATCACGTTTGAAGAGGCGAAACGCTTAACTGGAAGGAATCTCTGCGTCTCGGTTGCGCCAGCCGAGCTCTTCCAGCAATCAAGAATGCTAAACTCTGTAACAACTCCAAATGTCATGATTCGTGAAGCTGTTTTAGCGTCATGTTCGGTTCCAGGGTTTATGGAGCCAGTTCAATTGCAAGCCCGAGGATTAAATGGTGAACGAGTGCCTTATATCGCTTCTAGATCATGGGTAGATGGCTCGCTAACCAATGATCTCCCTGCAAGCCGCCTTAGGAGGATCTTTAACTGCAACTTTTTTATCGCGAGTCAGACCAATCCTATTGTTCTTTGGAGTTTAAAGGACCCTGATAATCGTGGGCCTCTTGACGATTTATTTAGCTTTTGGCAAACCGCAGCGAAGGAATGGGCGAAGACGAGTTTTCCTTATGTTCAGCAAACCTTTCAAGATATTTACCCTTTAAATCTGATGGCACGGACCTGGTTCAATGTGTTCACGCAAGACTATACAGCCGACGTAAACATTTTGCCTGCTCACAGGCTGGTCGATCCGGCCACTATTTTAGAAAAAATAGAGCCGAAAAGGGCGTTACAACTTGTTCTCGATGGTGAGCAACGGACATGGCCTCAGGTCGAGAGAATACAAAATTGCACACGGGTGGGCGCCAAACTTCAAGGGATCCTGAGAGACTTGCGGCTTGGAGCGCATTATCAAAAAGAGTCTGTTAACAGCAACAACGTAACATCTATCGAAAAAGGAAAATAAAGCGATGTTTGAATTTTCAACTTGCCAATCGCTAGTTTGTGGAGCGGGGGTGTCTGCTAACCTTCCAGAAATCGCAGGCAAACTAGGAATCAAAAAGATGCTGGTAGTTACTGATCCTGGCTTGATAAAAGCAGGGTTAGTAGAGCGCGTCACTGCTCCTTTAGCAGACGGCTCGGTGCAACATAATCTTTTTTCTGCGGTCGTGCCTGACCCTCCCGAAAGTCTGGTGCTTGAGGTAGCACAAATTGCAAAAAACGAAAAAATAGATGGAGTTTTGGGTTTAGGAGGTGGTAGCTCGATGGACGTGGCCAAATTGGTCTCTGTTCTCTGTGATGCTAGCCAGCCGTTGTCAGAAATGTATGGGATCGATCAGATTAAAGAAGAGAGACTGCCTCTGATTCAAATACCCACTACCGCCGGGACAGGTTCGGAAGTAACGCCGATATCAATTATTACTACTGGCGAGACAACCAAGACCGGAGTAGTTTCTCCAAAGCTCCTCCCGGACTTTGCTATTCTCGACCCAGAACTTACCGTTGGTTTGCCATCTCATGTGACGGCCGCCACTGGGGTAGATGCCATGGTGCATGCAATCGAGGCCTACACTTCTAAATTGAGAAAAAATCCTTACTCAGACATGCTTGCTGTTCAGGCGCTCAAACTTTTATATGAGAATTTGGAGTTAGCAGTGCGAGATGGTGGACATATTATTGCAAGAGAGAAAATGCTCCTCGGTGCCATGTTGGCTGGTCAGGCGTTTGCGAATGCGCCTGTCGCTGCAATTCATGCGTTGGCTTATCCGTTAGGCGGCCACTACCACATTCCCCATGGCTTGAGTAACTCTTTAGTGTTACCACCTGTAATGAGATTTAACCTAGCTGGAGCAAAGAAACACTATTCTGAATTAGCGACAGAGCTCGGGCTTTGTAGCAGAGAAAGCGATCCCTTGGAGAATTCTAATTTTTTTCTGGAGGCGCTCATCAAATTAATTGACGCAGTCGGGTTGCCTACAAAACTTAGAGACTGTGGGGTAAATGACAAGGATTTGCCAATGCTCGCGAAAGACGCAATGTTACAGACGAGGCTTCTAGTGAACAATCCGGTTGAAGTTTTAGAAGAGGATGCGCTGAAGATTTATAATTCGATTTTTTAAAAGTTTTTTCGTGAGCCGATTAGAGATTTTGAAGTTTTTGTGTAAGCGCCTGATTTTCTCTGTAATCGATTGGCAGAACTAAAAG
>CAJWLI010000045.1 GCA_913043075.1 uncultured Gammaproteobacteria bacterium | reverse complement strand
AAAGCCGCGTCAAGTCGTAACCTGATGCAGACTTTCTCGCCCTGCCGCCAGTTTTTAAGATCTGTCCATTTGGCATAACCGCAGTTAAACCGAGAAGGTTATCTCTTATCGTTCCGTACCTTACTGCGTTAGTCCCGGACGCCGAGGTTGCGACCATGCCGCCCAGGGTAGCGTCCGCCCCCGGGTCGACCGGAAAGAAAAGTCCCTCAGGCTCAAGATGTTTGTTAAGCGTTTTTCGACTGATCCCTGCTTGAATACAGACGTCCATGTCGAGGGAGTTGATTTCTAAGATTTTATTCATTTGAGACAAGTCAATACAAACTCCACCCCGAACGGCTGAAATATGTCCTTCGAGCGAAGTGCCGGCACCAAAGGGAACGATGGGGACCTTATGCTTTCCGCAAACTAAAACAATCTCTCTTACTTCATTAGTGCTTTCAGGAAAAACGACGAGGTCAGGAGAAGCAGATTTATGAAATGATTCATCTTGACCATGTTGCTTTCTAACGTCCGAATTAATCGACGCTCTTTCACCAAACCGGCGCAACAAAAGGTCTATCGCATTCTGCAAGTCAGGACGCCAAACCGGGAACAGGAAATTGCAGACAAAAATCGACGACTTCCTTTTTAACTTTTTGCAAACAGGCTTTGTCGTCGGGTGCTCTGAGGCACTGATCAATCCAAGCTCCCAGGCGCTCCATGTCGCTCTCTCGCATTCCCCTGGAGGTTGCAGCAGGCGTTCCTATTCTAATTCCACTAGGGCGCAACGGTGGGTTCGGGTCATCAGGAATTATTTGTTTATTTGTTGTTATATTCACCTTATCTAAAGTCTCTTCAGCCATGCGACCGTCAATCCCATAACTCTTCAAGGTATCAATAACCAACATGTGGTTATCAGTACCTCCTGTAATTAGTTTTGTGTCCGACTTAATAAACACGTTGGCCAACGTTTTACTATTTTTGAGGACCTTGTCAGCGTACCTTTTAAAGTCAGGCAAAGCAGCAAGTTTTAGTGTTACAGCTAGAGCAGCCACAGCGTTCATATGAGGCCCACCTTGCAAACCAGGAAACACTGACTTGTCTATTTTGGCGGCGTAATCTTCCTTGCATAGGATCATTCCTCCTCTCGGACCTCTGAGTGACTTGTGGGTGGTAGTTGTAACAATATCAAATCCATAATCGAATGGATTCGCCATGGCTTCGCCAGCGATCAAGCCACCGAAGTGCGAGGCGTCAGTCATGCTAATTGCACCGACCTCATCAGCTATTGCTTTGAACCTTTCATAATCTATATCGCGAGGGTAAGAGGTATAACCGCAGAGAACCAATTTGGGCCTACACTCCTTGGCGTCCTTTAAAATTTGGTCAAAATCGAAAGAACCATCAGAGGGGTCAGTGACGTAACGAACGAAATTGAAAAGCTTTCCCATATGCGAGACTGGCGCGCCATGGGTTAGGTGCCCTCCATGAGACAAATCCATCGCCAAGATCGTATCTCCAGGATTAAGAAGACCAAGATAAACAGCCTGGTTCATCCCAGAGCCCGACAGGGGTTGAACATTGGCGTGATCACATTTGAACAGACTTTTCGCACGCTCTCGGGCAAGATTTTCTATGTAGTCAGTATTCTCCTGACCTCCGTAATATCTCCGGCCAGGGTAACCCTCCGAGTATTTATTCGTAAAAACACTTCCTAACGCAGCAAGAACTTCAGGGAAGGCGTAGTTTTCAGATGGGATTAACTCTATCCCGTCTCTCTGGCGCTGCTCCTCGTTTGTAATAGATGCATAGAGCTCCTCGTCACTGTTGCGCAAGCTCTCTAAATTTTCTCTCATGGGCATACTCCTATAAGCAATTTTAGGTGCCCAGGCGAGCGGCTTAGAATTTTTCCACACTCCCCGATGGTTTAATCCATCTCAAGGTCAAGCCTTTTGTCGCCAGTCATGTGATCCTAGAGGATAACCGACCGAAAAGATAAATTAAATAATTATTCATTTACGTAAATAAGAATTCTAAGATATCAAGCGAAAAAAGCCAAAATGAGAGCGATTTTTAATCAAAGAGGTAAAATCTGTCAGATCTGTACCCGAAACAATTTTTTGAAAGGGCTGACACAACCCCTGACGAAAATTTCTATGCTTTGCCAAGGTTTGTCAATCACATTGACGAGAAAACTATAGAGGCGATTACTTCGTTCTATGAAGATTACCTCGTCCCTGGAACCGCGTTCGTTGACTTAATGTCAAGCTGGGTCTCCCACCTACCGACATCAATAAAACTAAAAGAGGTTGTAGGTCTCGGCCTCAATAACGACGAGCTCAAAGCAAATGATCGACTAGATCGGTACTTAGTCCACAACCTTAATCACTCACCAGAGATCCCATTGGCGAGCGCAGCGTTCGATACAGTTGCAATAGTTGTCTCAGTGCAATACCTGGTAAGACCCTATGAAGTTTTCCAAAGCGTGTATCGACTGCTCAAACCGGGAGGCCAATGCATTGTAATGATGTCAAACCGCATGTTCCCATCCAAAGGAATATATGCATTTCACATTCTGACCACATCTGAAAAAATCGCCCTTATCGAAGACTATATGAAAAAAGGAAATTTTTCGAAAACAGAATTTATTGATCGCTCTCCGCCTGGAGCAAATCCACTGTGGATTGTGCGAGGAGAAAAAGCGGAAAAAGAATAGCGGTTAAGGTTTTTACTCTAAGGTCAAACTTGATCTATTTTTTCCCACGAGTCTTTCAACGCAACAATCCTATTTATCACCAAAGAATTTGGTGATGACAACTCGGAATCAATACAAAAATAACCTTCTCTCTCAAACTGAAACCGATCTTCTACAGTCGCTGCGATCAGGGAAGGCTCAACGAACCCCTGGCAGGTGGAAAGCGAATTGGGGTTTATCAACTCGCTATAATCTCTTCCATCAGAATCGGGAAAATCTACCGAAAACAAGTTCTCATAAAGATTAATATGAGCCGGTACGGCGTCTTCTGCGGGAAGCCAATGAATAACGCCCCTAACCTTTCTTCCCTCTGGATTCTTTCCCAAGGTATCCGGATCATAGGAGCAGATTATTTTAGTTATTTCACCATCAGAACTCTTTACGATTCGCTCAGCCTTAATAACAAAACCGTACCTCAAACGAACCTCTCCTCCGAGGACTAAGCGTTTATATTTTCTATTTGCTTCTTCTCGAAAATCTGCTCTATCTATATATATCTCATTTGAGAAGTTCAAAATGCGTTGGCCCATGCTCTCATTTTTAGGATGGTTCGCAAGCTGCAAGGGGATAACATCTTTATCTCCCATGTTTTGAATCACCAATTTAATTGGGTTCAAAACACCCATTACCCTTCGAGCACTAATCTCAAGCTCGTCTCTTATACAACTATAAAGCATGGCCAGTTCTACATTATTTTCACTCTTGGTCACCCCGACGCGGCGACAGAATTCTTTTATAGAGGCTGCTGTAAACCCTCTTCTTCGCAGACCCGAGAGCGTCGGGAGCCGCGGATCGGTCCATCCATCTACAATATCTTGGTCAACCAATTGACGTAATTTGCGTTTGCCCATTACGGTGTACTGAAGATTCAAACGGGAAAATTCAATTTGCTGAGGGTGGCAAGACATCTCAAGCTCACGGAGTATCCAATCATAAAGCGGGCGATGGTCTTCAAAACTAAGGTCACATAATGAGTGCGTTATTCCCTCGATTGAGTCCGAGATACAGTGGGTGAAATCATACATTGGATATATGCACCATTCGTCTCCGGTCTCATGATGAGCTGTGTGCCTAATTCGATATATTGCTGGATCCCGCATATTGAGATTTGGCGAACTCATATCTATTTTCAGTCTGAGAACATGTTTTCCTTCCGCGAACTCTCCCGCTTTCATTCTTCTAAATAAATCGAGGTTTTCCTCAACAGGTCGATCTCTGTATGGACTGTTTTTTCCAGGATTTGTTAAGGTTCCTCTGTATTCTCTTATTTCGTCGGGGTTAAGTGAGTCAACGTAGGCCTTATTTTCCAGCACAAGCCTCTCTGCTAATTGGTAAAGCTCAACGAAATAATCGGACGCTCGACACTCATGTTTCCAATGAAACCCCAACCAAGATATATCCATCTTTATCGCATCAACGTAAACCGAGCTTTCTTTCGACGGATTAGTATCGTCAAAGCGGAGGTTTGTGAACCCTTTAAATTCTTTCGCAAGACCAAAGCTTAAGCAGAGTGCTTTAGCATGGCCAATATGCAAATAGCCGCTGGGCTCCGGAGGAAACCTCGTGCAAACAAGCCCGTCATTTTTGCCTTCTCTGACATCATTCTCGATTAAGGTCTTAATAAAATTACTGGGCGTTTTCATGGGATCCGTATCCATGCGGCTATTTTTCCTTTTTCGTTCAACTAGTCAAAAACGGTATACAAACTTAAACAAGAAACCATCAACAATAAAATCCATTTTAATATTTTTTCGTTCAATCGTAAGGTAAATCTTACTCCCAATACGGCCCCTAAAAAGCTGCCTGCAGCAAGAACAAGTCCGGGAATCCACCAAATTTGCTCACGCAACGTGAATATTAAAATCGCAACGAAAGAAAACAAAGCGGTAAAAACAACTTTTAATGCGTTAGCTCTGACAAGATCATATTTGAGAGACCCAGCCAAGACAGCGATTAAAATAAAACCGATTCCAGCATGCACAAACCCGCCATAAACCCCTGTCAGGAATAACCATACACTTGCCAAAGGTTTCTCAGAAACTTTGAGTTGAATGCCCTCTTGCCTTTGGCCTATTAATTCTTGCCTGAGAACCAAAAAAAGAGCTATCCCAATCATCACCGAAAGAAGAATCGGCTCAAGCAGCCAGACAGGCATATAAGAAGCGATGAGAGCCCCTAGTATCGAGCCAATCACGATAGGTCCGGACAAACTGATAATCGCTCCACGATCTAGCTGACCATAATAGTCAAACCCTTTTGCCCCAGTTATCGACTGTGCGAAAATCCCGAGTCGATTAGTTGCGTTGGCGATA
The DNA here is from genome assembly GCA_913043075.1 of uncultured Gammaproteobacteria bacterium. GTDB lineage: Bacteria > Pseudomonadota > Gammaproteobacteria > Pseudomonadales > Azotimanducaceae > UBA9659. The sequence continues at coordinate 4,487 of CAJWLI010000045.1, read as the reverse complement.
TCTGCAGGCAAACCCAACGCTATAAGAGCTGGCAAGGTAATTAGACTCCCTCCACCGGCAAGTGTATTTAGACAACCAGCTATGAGCCCAATGCTCAATAACACAGTAATCGAAAAAATCGACAGATCGAATTCCAAAAAAACTTCCCGGACGCTTCACGAATCGGCATCTTAGCCGTCAGCTGGATCCTTGTCACTTGCAATCCTAGAGCAGATAGCTATTATTTCGCCCCTATAGCTCTTCATTTAAGGAATTGCCGTTGATTCAGGCCAAGTTATATTTACCAACTTTCGTTAGCGAAGAATAATCTGTTTTAAACCGGAAAAAAGATGAGTGAAAAAACACTAAACGATCTGAATGTCATGAACGAAGAAACCCTCGTGTCGCCTACTGAACTAAAAAATTTGATACCGGCCTCAGAAGACGCTTTTCAAACAGTTCGAGAAGGTCGGGATACAATTAAAAAGATTCTAGATCGAGAAGACCCTAGGCTTTTTCTTGTTGTTGGCCCTTGCTCAATCCACGATCCAAGTGAAGCATTAGATTACGCAAAAAGATTAAGAGTTTTAGCGGATGAAGTGAGTGATGTGCTAGTTCTTGTTATGAGAGTTTACTTCGAAAAACCTCGTACCACGACCGGTTGGAAGGGATTGATTAATGACCCAATGATGGACGACTCCTTTAAAATTGCGGAAGGCCTGAAACGAGGAAGAAAACTTCTCATAGAGCTAGCTGAGATGGGGCTACCTACTTCAACTGAAGCTCTTGACCCTGTCACCCCCCAATACCTTCAGGATCTTATTTCCTGGAGTGCTATTGGGGCGAGAACGACGGAGTCACAAACCCATAGAGAAATGGCAAGTGGATTGTCCTCTGCCGTCGGCTTTAAAAACGGGACAGATGGAGGCCTAGAAGTTGCAATAAATGCTCTGCAATCGGTCTCAGCTCCTCATCGTTTTCTTGGTATAAATAAAGAAGGGGAAGTAGCCATAATTCATACTCGCGGGAATAATCATGCTCATATTGTTCTTAGGGGCGGCGGCGACCGACCTAACTATGACTCGGTTAGTGTGAGTCTTTGTGAAGAACGGCTTGCAAATGCCGGTATCCCTGCCAACATAATGGTCGACTGCAGCCATGCTAACTCAAATAAAGATCCGAAACTCCAGCCGCTGGTTATGGCAGACATCGGGAATCAGGTCTTTGAAGGGAACAAATCCATAGTAGGTTTGATGGTTGAGAGCAATCTGAATTGGGGAAATCAAAAAATACCTACTAACCTGGAGGCTTTGGAGTACGGCGTTTCTGTCACCGACGCGTGCGTGGATTGGGATACAACCGCGAATATGATCAAGGAATTTAGAAATAAGATAAAAGATAAGATCGATGGGAGAAGAGCTGTCTAATAGCGAGCATTCCCAGAGACTTTTTATTTAGCTAAAAATAAGCGTTTTCCGTTACACTGTGATCAGTGACATCTCTGACTCCCTTTAACTGGGGCAGACTCTCAAGCAAGGTTTTTTCTACACCATCCTTCAAAGTCGTATCAACCATTCCACAACCTTGACACCCGCCTCCAAACTGCAATATTGCGACCTCATCAGCCACTTCTACCAGGTTTACCATACCTCCGTGTGACGCTAAACCAGGGTTAATTTCACTATGAAGAATGTAATTGATTCTCTCTTCAATCGAGCTGTCTTCATTTAACCTAGGTGTTTTAGCGTTTGGAGCTTTTATTGTGAGCTGCCCACCCATTCGATCTTCTGAATAATCAACGACTGCGCCTTCTAAAAAGGGTTGGCTCTTTAATTCTACCCAAGTGTTGAAACCGGAGTACTCGAAACATTCATCATCCTCGTTTTCCTCTCCCGGCCTGCAGTATGCTATGCAGGTTTCGGCGCTTGGAGTACCTGCATCAGCTACGAAGATACGGATACTGATTCCTTCTTCCTCTTGCTTCTGCAACAAGTCAAGGAGGTAAGTTTGAGCCGAGTCAGTTATACTAATCATCGGAGCCGCCAGTGATCTAATAAAATTAAGGGAATGTTAGCTAAAATCTAACTCTCGTTAAACCCCTTCATAACTCGCTTATTTTGACGAAACATAGATCATTGAAAAAATCGTGGTTTAATTTTTCATCCGAGCCATTAAATGGAGTTCCTAGGTTAGCTTTTCATGAGCGATAAAGAAGAAGATTCCGAAAAAAAGCTGTCTTTGATCGATGTAGCAATAAGCACATGCTCCGCTGCCTTCGGCGTGCAATCATCGAAAAATCGAAAGCGCGACTTCTCGAAAGGGAATCCTCTAATTTTCGTGGTTTCAGGAGTTGTATTTACAATTGCTTTTGTTCTGATAATCGTCGGTATTGTGCAGTTGGTGATTTAGCTTGTTGGAAGACCAGAAAGCCAATAAATAATTGCTACCACGGGTATTAGAATAATTAAGACAGCGGATATCGAGTCAGCGACCGAATCAGGATTCTTATCCAAACCTTCTTTTTCATTCATCTCATTTTCCTCTGTTTGCAAATATTAATGTCTCTAACTGGCAGCCTGAACAATTTTTTGTTATCCCGAAACCTTTCTTCCGTGACAAGCTATCTGAGAAATCAATGCAGATAACACTTAATACACAGAAAACCCTCTGCCTTCATTTAAGACAAACTACTTTTCTCCCTACAACTTTCCCAGAAAATATATTGTCGATCTCAGGCTCCAACTCCTCTAGGGATATCTCGCTCGCTAGCGATTCAAGGGTTCTCAAGCTCCATTCATTAGCTAACTGATTCCAAACATCTCTCTTCTCGTCTAACGAGATCTCCACACTATCTACACCCAATAGATTAATGTTCCTTAAAATGAAAGGTAAAACAGTTGCTTCAAACTTAGGAGACGCTACCAAACCGCAGATCGCTGCACTACCCCCATAGCAGAGACTTTTTAGCGCATTACTTAGAATTGATCCTCCAACGGTATCTAAAACATGACCGAATTTTTCTTTACCCATTGGCGCTGCATTACCCTCTTCGAGCTCTTGCCTAGAAACGACCGAAGTAGCCCCAATTCTTTTCAAATAGTCCTCCTGTCCCGCTTTCCCGGTGCAGGCTATTACCTCAAAACCCTCGCTAGCTAACAGCGAGACTGCAACAGAACCAACGCCACCCGTAGATCCTGTAACTAGGACGGGGCCATCCTCTGGAGCAGCCTTCATAGAAACTAATTTTTTGTAACATAAAGCTGCGGTAAGGCCAGCGGTACCGTATATCATGGAATCTCGCAGGTCCATGTTCTCAGGCTTTTTTAGCACCCAGTCTGCAGGTACACTTATATATTGACCAAAACCACCTGGGGTATTCATCCCTAGATCGAAACCTGTGACGATAACTTCATCTCCTTTTTGCAAATCCGCCACATTAGATTTCTCAACCACTCCCGCGGCGTCAATGCCTGGGGTATGCGGGTAATTTCGAGTGACTCCTGGCAAGCCCTTGGCAGATAGCGCATCCTTATAATTTAGGCTTGAGTAGTGCACTCGGATAAGAACGTCGTTCTGCGGTAGATCATTGACTGATCGATTGATCATACTCTGACGAACTTCTTTGTCCTCTTTTTCAACCCAAAACGCTGTAAAACTGTCCACTAAGAAATCTCCCTACACTTGCTACCTGATAAAATTCTGAGGCAGATTATTCACCTCATCAAAACTATTCTTTCCAATCCTTGTTAAGCGCTCAAAGAAACGATCTAGCCTGTTTTTATTTTGGATATACTGGACTTGAAAGACATCTCTTTCAGCGCAAAGTTCCAGAATATATTCATCGCTAGTCTTTAATTCGTCCACCAGTTTTCTTTCCAATGCCCGGGTACCGAACCAAGCCTCTCCCGTTGCCACTTCTTCAATAGAAACCGATGGCCGATTTTCAGAAACAAAATCCTTAAAAAGGAGATGTATGTCTTCAAGCTCTTCTGCGAACTTTTCTCTTCCTTTTTCAGTGTTCTCTCCAAACACTGTAAGCGTCCGCTTATACTCGCCAGCCGTGACTAATTCGAAATCAACTTCGTTTTTCTTTAGCAACCTGTGGAAATTGGGTATTTGAGCGACAACACCGATCGAACCCAACAGTGCGAACGGGGCAGATATAATATTATCCGCAATGCATGCCATCATATAACCTCCGCTTGCAGCAACTTTATCAACTGATACCGTTAGTCTAATATTTTTGTTTCTCACACGCTTCAGTTGAGAAGCCGCTAGTCCGTATCCGTGAACAACCCCGCCAGGGCTTTCAAGCCTTACTAGGACCTCATCACTCTCTTCAGCTACTGCTAACACCGCGGTAATTTCCTCCCTCAGGGAAGTGACTGCAGAGGCTTGTACGTCACCTTTGAAATCAATAATAAAGGCTTTGGGTTTCTCTTCCTTAGTCCCTTTGGCTTTCATCTTTCTTTCTTTTTTCTGTCTTTTCTGCTCTTTTTTTTGCGCCG
>CAJWLI010000044.1 GCA_913043075.1 uncultured Gammaproteobacteria bacterium | reverse complement strand
ACTACTTCGGTGAAATTATGCTTTGGTCAGGGTTAGCAGTTGTTGCTTTGCCTGTTCTTGAGGGTTGGCAACACGTGACTTTAATTTCACCAATATTCGTTTTTCTGCTTTTAACCAAGATTTCAGGAATTAATCTCCTTGAAAGGCAGGCGGAGTCCCGTTGGGGAGGTGATCCCGATTACCAAAGTTATAAGAGGTCAACCAACGTTCTGATAATCTGGCCATTCAGATAATTTTTTCAGATTGGGGGGCAGCAAAATTTCCTCTCCACACCAATCTCGCCGAGGTGACTTCAAGGTGACCTAACAGTTGTTCAGACATATCTAATTGTGTGGATTTACTACGACTTTACCGATCGCTTTTCTTTCAAGAATTTGTTGCATCGCGAGGGGGGCATCCTCCAACTTGAAGACTTGGCCCTCCCGAGGTTTGATTCTCCCCTCAAGGACCCAGTCCATTAATTGAGAAATTACTTCTTTTACGGTTCCTGGGTTTTGGGCGATGTGTCCGCCCCAGTTGACACCTATGACAGAACATCTTTTGAGCAAAGTAAGATTTGCGGGGAAAGAAGGTATTTCACCTGAGGCGAAACCAACCACGAGAAACCTTCCTCCCGGTCCAAGGGATCTTAAAGACGGCTCAGCATATTTTCCTCCTACTGGGTCGTAAACCATATCTAAAGGCGCCGAACCCAAAATACTTCTAATATCATTTCTCCAATCTTCTTTTTCGTAATCCAGCACAAAATCTGCACCGGCTTTGCGACATGCGTCTCTTTTTTCTTCGGTAGAGGCCGCCGCGATTACTCTTGCTCCAAGCGTTTTTGCGCAATCGATTGCTGCAAGTCCCACTCCTCCGCTTCCTCCAAGAACCAGAACATTTTCCTCGGGTCGAAGCTGTCCACAATATCTAAAACCGTAAAGTGCTGTGCAGTAGTTAACAAGAAATCCTGCAGCTGCATTGAATTGAAAGGTGTCTGGAATTGGAACGCAGTTGCCCGTATCTACTGTTGCAAATTCCGCCAACCCGCCTGAGCTTGAAGTTGCAAGAATTCTTTGTCCGACCTTTAAATTTCCTTGCGTTTCACCCGCTGAGACAATTGTCCCTGAAATCTCACTTCCAGGCACGTAGGGTAGCTTGGGTTTTATTTGATACTTTCCAGCCACCATTAAAGCGTCGACATACCCGATACCAGCAGCCTCGATCTTCATCAATATCTGATTACCTGAAGGTGTGGGCATTTCAACTTCTTCGAGTTTTAAGCCGTTAGGTCCTGAATAACTTTGACAAACCAGAGCTCTCATTTATTTTCCGGAAAAATTGATGAACTGGCAAAATAATAGGTTACATTAAGTAAATTAGCCAGAGTATCTGCGTGTTGCTTTGGCCGCAGAATATGGAAAAGGAGGCATCTATCTAATGGGGATTAAATCGCGTTTGAAGAAAGGTCATCGTTTTTCTGTCCCAGGCGTTTTCGATCCGTTTTCAGCGCTTGTATGTGAGAACCAAAATTTTGACACTTTGTATATGTCGGGGTACGGGGTAAGTGCCACTCTCCTAGGTCTTCCTGACGCAGGGTTCGTCTCCTTCAGTCAAATGAATGACCGACTGAGATCTATCGCTCAGGTGACAACTTCTTCAATCATTGCTGATGGTGACACTGGTTTTGGAGGGCTCGCTAACGTAGAGCAGACGGTCGTAGGTTACGAGCAATCAGGAGCAGATGCGATCCAGTTAGAAGACCAAGAGTTTCCTAAACGATGCGGTCATACCCGTAATCGCAGCGTGATTTCAAAAACAGAGATGGTCGAGAAAATCCGTGTAGCAAAAGAATCAAGAGCCTCTGATGACTTCCTCATAATAGCAAGAACTGATTCGCTTGGTATCGAAGGAATTGATAACGCTTGTCGACGCGGTAATGACTACATAGAAGCTGGAGCTGATATTTTGTTCATTGAGGCCCCCGAAAACGAATCTCAACTTGAACGGATTTGTAATCGCTTCGACTCGATCCCTCTAGTGGCTAATATGGTTCAAGGCGGTGTCACGCCTATCTTTAGCGATAAGTGTCTATTCGAGATGGGTTTTTCGATTATATTGCATCCAACCTACTTGTTGGGCGCAGTTTATGGCGCGATATCCAATGCAGCGAGAAATCTTAAGGCAGCATCCCCAGAGAAAGTTGCTGATTTAGGGACACTTAATAGTCTGCTTGGTTTTGATCGTATTTGGGAGTTAGATGAAAGGCTTCCTCAAAAAAAATAAATCTGTGACGGGATTTCAGATTGTTTAAGAATCTGCAAATATTACGGGGCCCATTTTTTTTCAAAGAACATTCGGATCTTAAATAAAATAAAGGAAAGATCATGGCAATTGGCATCGGTATGGGAACCTCAGTCTTCCCTTTTGATAATGCAAGAGACTACTTTAAGTGGGTAGATAAATGCGAAGCTGGGAAAGTGGATTCGATTTGGCAGACTGATCGTCTGGTTTCAAAAGAGTCAATGCTTGAATGCCTTTCTGCGATGGCAATTTTAGCTGGGTATACTGAGTCGATTAGGTTTGGGATGAATGTCGCTTCCATAGCGATTCGTGACCCTCTAGTCACTGCTAAGCAATGTGCCACCATCGATTATATCAGTGGCGGACGGCTCTTGCCCGCTTTCGGGTTGGGTAGCAAGATCTCCCGAGATTATACTGCTACCAATATCTCGACAAAGGGACGAGGAAAGAAAGCCGATGAGGCTTTAGAGATTGTGTCTAGGCTTTGGGCCGAAGATTCGGTTACCTTCCAAGGAGAACACTTCTCCTATAAAGATGCTGTCATAACTCCAAAACCTGCCAATGGCTCTATCCCGCTTTGGATAGGGGGCTCGAGTCAAATAGCAGTTAAGAGGACAGCAAGAATTGGAACCGGCTGGCTGGGCGGAATTGATTCTCCAGAGACTGCAGGCGCAGTAGTTTCTGGTGTCAAGGAGGCACTGAAGAACACAGAAAGAGAAATTGATGACGATCATTACGGCGCCACGCTTCTTTTCAGATTCGGGAATCAAGAAGACAGATCGGTCCTGTCAACCACGAAGGGAATAACTGCTCGAATGGGGAAAAATGCCAGAAGGTATTACGTGGTTGGAAACACCTCAGAAATAGTCGAGAGAATTAAAGAATTTATCGATGTGGGTTGTCAGAAGTTTGTCTTGCTGCCTATGGCATCGGGCACCAGGGAGGTAATGGAGCAGACTCGATTATGCATTGATGAAATTATCCCTGAATTTAGCTAGTCCAAGTCTAAAAAAGTCTCGTTGATGAAAACAGGTCTCTTCAAAGAAAATTCTTCTCAAGATTACGTTCTGCTTCTAGAAGGAAAAGAAATTGCGAGATATGCCAGCGTTAAAGAGTTTGTGGATGAGCACGCTGAGCTTTTAGAAAAACTTCAAAAAGCTCAAGACGAGCTCTTGGAAAGTTATTATAGAGTGCCCAGTTAGCTTTCTAGTTTTCTTCAACGCCGATAGAGATCGTCGTTCCTTCAATAGATAAGGGGTATTTTTTTATTTCTTCATAAGCCGGTGGCGTTAACGCGTTACCTGTTTTAAGACAGAATTCCGCCCCGTGATAAGGACAGATAATTTTACTCTTGTATATATAGCCTCCTTCTAGAGAAAGGGTCGCGTGTGAGCAATAATATGATATTGCGAAATAATCTTCCTCTTCGCGGCATAGTAAAATTTCTTCATCATTCAGAGATACATGGAGTTGGTCGTTATCTGAGAATTCGGATTTGTCGGCAACCGGATAAAATTTTGTGGCCATAGGTAATCAACTTTTATAGAACGTCTTGGGCGAGTCAGCTCGCTTATAATACAAAAAGATAATTCCAACGCAACAGATCATACGATACAGTAGGACTTCGAAATAGGAGTTCCTTTGAGCGCAAGGTTTTCACAAGCAGTCATTGCTCACAGATGGTTGGTAGTGTTCGTAACACTTTTAATTTGTTTGCCGCTAGGCTACGGAATTAAATTTTTGACGATCTCTCAAGAATCGAGAGACATGTTTGGTCCAAAAAATCCGCAGCTACGCGCATTCGAGGAGCTCGAAGAGACTTTTACTCGAGTAGAGAATGTTTTTTTTGTGCTCGCACCCAAAGAAGGAGACATTTTCACTCTCGAGACTCTGTCTGTGATTGAGACTCTCACGGAAGAAGCCTGGACAACCGAATACGTAAACAGAGTCGATTCTATAACTAATCATCAGCATACCGCTGCAGAGGGTGATGATCTTCTAGTCGATAAGCTAATCCCACTCGCAGATAACCTTTTGGTCCAGGATTTGGATCGTATTCGTAACATAGCTCTTAATGAACCGTTAATTCTCAATCGTCTTGTTTCCGGAGATGGTCGAGTGGCGGGGATCAATATTGATTTGCACTTTGATGGTGAACAAGATCAAGCGGTAAGGAAAGCAAATTGGGCGTGGGCTAAAAAAGAACAATTGATGCGGGATCATGATTGGTTAGATGTCTACGTTACCGGATCTACGATGATTAGCGCTAGTTTTGCTGAAACAGGTCTAAGAGATGTCAAAACTCAAACCCCCCTAATGTATATTTTTGTCATTACACTGATGATCATCCTTTTGAGAGCTATCTCCGGCGTAATTGCGATCGTCGTAACGACTTTTTTGACCCTTGTTTCAGCGATGGGTTTGGCAGGCTGGTTAGGTCTATCTCTTACTCCGATTTCTTCGAATATTCCAGTAATCATATTAACGGTAGTTGTTGCTCACGGTATTCATCTTATGGTTGCCTACTATCAACGATTAAGAAAAGGATTAGACAAAAACACTGCCTTGATTGAATCGATAATAGCGAACTTACAGCCTATCTTCCTAACCAGCGTTTCTACGGCGATTGGTTTTTTTAGTTTAAATGTTTTAGCGGACGTGCCCCCGATTCAACAAATCGGGAACATAGTGGGTTTTGCGGTTTGTTTGGCTTTTTTCTTGTCTCTAACTTTTTTGCCTGCGTTTACCTCCATATTACCAAATCGGGTGGGGTTGAGTTCATCTCGCTCGGAATCGTTTATGGAAAAGTTTGCGGACTGGGTGATACGAAATCGAAATGGTTTGCTGGTTGGGACTTCTTTGACAGCTTTTTTCTTAATGTCGCTAGCCCCTTTAAATATTGTGAGTGATCAATTCAGTAAGTACTTTGCGGAAGGCACCTCAATAAGGACTGATACTGACTTTACTGATGAAAATCTAGGAGGATTGTATCGAATAGAATATTCTCTAGATACGAAGAAATCGCAAGGCGTGACCGATCCCGATTACCTCAACACAGTAGAGGAATTTGCCGAGTGGTATAGAGAGCAAAAACACGTTACCCATGTGAATACTTATACGGACGTCCTTAAGCAGCTAAATCAGCGCTTAAATCGTAATCAAGAAGATTATTACAAAGTGCCCGAAACTAAAGAATTGTCCTCTCAGTATTTGCTTCTCTATGAGTTATCTCTTCCCTTGGGCCTTGACCTCAATAATATGCTGAGCTTTGATAAGTCTGCATCTCGAATGATTGTTTCGCTTCCTAGTCTTAAGACTTACGAGTTCATTGAAATACAAGAGAAAGCAAAAAATTGGTTAAAGGAAAACTCGCCCGATCTTTTCCAAGAGGGATCAGCCCTTTCTTTAATGTTTACGCATATTGGTATTCGCACCATGTTGGGAGGCGTTAAAGGTGCATTCTTAGCACTTATCTTGATTACAATTGCGCTTATGATTTCTTTTAGATCAATAAAAATGGGGCTGGTCAGCGTTTTGCCAAATCTTCTGCCGGGAGCAACTGGATTTGGTGTCTGGTATTTGCTTTCTGGTGAAGTGGGGTTTTCTCTTGCGATGGTGCTTGGAATTACTATGGGAATAGTTGTTGATGACACCGTTCATTTCCTAACAAAATATCTGCGCGCCAGAGCAACCAGGTCTCCGGAGGACGCTGTTAGATATGCGTTCAGTAGCGTCGGAGTTGCTTTAGCTATTACCACTTTGGTTCTAGTAGTGGGTTTTTCAATGCTCGGAATGTCAGACTTTAAGATGAATAGTGATCCGGGTTATATGGTTGGAATTGTCATTACGATTGCGTTGATTTTCGATTTCCTTCTTCTTCCCCCGTTGCTGATTAATTTTGATAAGTTTATTTATCGCCAAGCAAATAGCGGTTGATCAAAATCTAAAACTCGTGTGTCCCGTCCTAAAATAGCAACCTCACGAAACTGGTAGAGCATCGCGGCAGTTGGTGCATAAATTCGGTCGTCTAGATAATTCATGGAAAGGACTTGTCTATCACTTTGAGGAATGTTTTCTAGGTTAGGCGAATCTTTCCTTACTAATTCGCTAAACGAGAAAAAATGCACTGAGGCAACTTCAGAAGGGTTTCCCACTACATCATTTTGTTTGGCGTCGGCCAAAATAACCACCGGCGTAATAACGTAACCGGATCTAGTCACATAATCATCCAGAGTGCCTAATACGGCGTCATCTGAAACGCAGATATTTACTTCCTCTTCAAGCTCCCTTACGGCGGCATCTATCAGGCTTTCGTTATTGTCGAGGCGACCCCCGGGTAAGGCCCACTGTCCGCTATGTTCTTTTAATTTCGATGATCGCCGCGTTACGACTACCGAGGATTCACCCTCGAATTCGCAGATTGTGATTGCAACCGCGGCTTGTTTTTTCCCCTCAGACGATTGTCTTAAATCGTTAAACTCACTTAAGTTAGATCGCACATGATTTTCAAGCGATGGACGGAAAGCAAAATCAGTTAATCTTCTCATTGGCGTTTTCTGTTTCAGTTTAGCTTTATCTGATTGCCCCGCAGGAGCTTTTCCTAAAAACTATCCGCTCCTCAGATCCGGCAGTTCGTAGTTTTCTTCAGCGAGATTGCTACGAATAGTTTTTTTATCTATTTTCCCGGTAGAAGTTAAGGGAAGTTCGTCAACAAATATGACATCGTCCGGAAGTTGCCACTTGGCGAAAATCGTTGAGCAATGCTCTAATATCAATTCGCTGGTCGTGTTCGCACCTTCTACTGCGACAACCAAGGCGACCGGTCGTTCGTCCCACTTGGGATGAGGGTAAGCCACTACAGCTGCTTGCCGAATTCCTTCGAGCGCGACGATATGGTTCTCAAGATCAACTGACGAAATCCACTCACCCCCAGATTTGATAAGATCTTTTGATCTGTCCGCGATGATCAAATACTGCTCAGCATCGATTTTCGCGATGTCACCCGTGATTAACCACTCACCATGGAATTTATCTGGCTGCTCATCTTTGTAATATTCTGAGCAAATCCAAGGTCCCTTGATTAATAATTCTCCAACGCTCTCGCCATCATGTGGAACGGGGTTCCAGTTTTCGTCAACAATTTCCATTTCTAACCCAGGCATTAAAAGGCCGGCTTTCCCCGTGTTCGCAAACTGTTCCTCTTCGGTGATCGTTAGGTGAGATCTCTTTGCGACTTTTCTTGAAAGTGTCCCGAGAGGGTTAGTTTCGGTCATACCCCATCCCTGAACCATCTCAATTCCTAATTCATCTGCGTACCAACGCATAAGGGATATTGGCGGCGAGCTTCCTCCGCAGGTGAGTCGGCTAAGGTTACTTAAGTCGTATTTCCCCGGACTCGCTTCGAGTACCGCTTTTACGCCTTGCCAGATAGTGGGAACGCCAGCCGATATGGTTACTTCTTCATCGCTCATGAGTTGGACTAACCGCTCCGGATCCATGTAGCGATGGGGCATTACTTGCTTACACCCTAGCATTGAGGCAGAAAATGGCAGCCCCCAGCCCATCGCATGAAACATCGGAACGATCCCACAGACGGCATCAACCGCGGAGAGGCTCATAGAGTCTGTCATTGACTGGGTAATGGTATGAAGATAAGTAGATCTGTTCGTGTACATGACACCTTTAGGCTTTCCAGTAGTCCCGCTTGTGTAGCAAAGACCCATGGGAGCATTTTCATCCAAGTTTGACCATATGAACTCCTCTGAATGCTCTTGAATGAATTTTTCATAATCAATTTGGTTTTTCTTTTCTAGCTTCCCATTTTCACCTTCGCTACAGACCACCAATAACTCTACGGTAGGGATTTTGGAAAGTATCGGTTCTACTAAAGGCAAAAGGTCTTCGTCTACAAATATGATTCGGTTCTTCGCATGATTAATTATGTAGGTGAGATCATGAGGAGACAGTCTTATGTTCAGAGTGTGAAGGACACATCCCATTGATGGGATGGCTTGATAGAGCTCTAAGTGTCTGTAATTGTTCCACATAAAGCTACCAATTCGGTCGCCTTCCTTAATTCCAAATTCGTTTAGCGCATTTGCTAATTTCTTAACTCTTTGCGAGGTAGTTTTTAGGGTTTGGCGATGGGTGCCATTCTCACGAAGTGTGACAATTTCTACATTGGGGTCGAGGATGGCTCCGCGATGCAGGATCCTAGACATTAGTAGGGGTGTTTGCTGCATTGTCATTTTTCTGACCTTTCAAGCTTTAAAAACATGAACCTTAACTTTATCTGATAGAGATAAAAAGTTCATTATCAAAGAGAAGGGCGAGAGGAGTAGAAGCAGTTAAATGTTTTTTTGTTTATTTCTCTTTCTCAGTGCGTCTAATGAGAAGATAGCGAGCGCGATCCAGATAAATCCAAAAGCAACTCCTCTTTCCAAATTGAACGGCTCGAGAAAAAAGAAAACCGCAATAAGTAGCGATATTGTCGGCGCGATATACTGGAGCATCCCGATTGTCGTAAGGTTTAGTCGTGATACAGCGGCAGTGAAAAAGAGCAGAGGGAAAACGGTTACAAGGCCTCCAAAACATAGGAAGACATCTGTGGTCTGGTCCATACCAAAACGAAGATCACTATGTGTCCCTGACCAGATGATAAACGCAAGCGCAAAGGGAAGTGCGAATAAAGTCTCAACAGCGAGTCCGGCGATTGGGTCAATTGAAAGAGTTTTCCTTATTAACCCGTAGAGTCCAAAACTGAAAGCAAGGCTAAGCGAAATCCAGGGTACCTTGCCAAATATTATTAGCTGTAAGCTTATTCCTAAGCCCGCAATAATTACTGCTAGCCATTGCATCTTCCCTAGCGATTCTTTTAAAAAAACCAGGCCAAGGAATACACTGACAATTGGGTTTATAAAGTAACCCAAAGCGGTTTCAGTAATATTGTCGTTGATTACGGCAAATGTAAAAACTAGCCAGTTCACTGCAATGAGAATTGAGGAAGCTAAAAGTTTGGGAATTTGCGAAGGCTTTGGAATAATCAAACGAGCTTTTTTTCTTATGAAAAGTATTAAAACAAGGAGAATCGCTGCCCAAATTATTCTATGACTTAATATCTCTAGCGGTGGCACATGGTCGATAGGCAGGTAGTAGAGCGGTACGAGACCCCAGAAAACAACCGCTGTCAAAGCGAAATAAAGCCCTTTTTTCTTTTCGAGCAATTCTGGACTTTCTTTTGGTTCTACTGGGTTCAGTGTGCGCAAAA
>CAJWLI010000043.1 GCA_913043075.1 uncultured Gammaproteobacteria bacterium | reverse complement strand
TTTAGTTGTTCCATATTCTATTCCTCGAAGGAAATTTATATTTCCAATAGGGGTTTTTATATTAGTTCAAATTGTTTGCAAATTTTTCTAACTTGCCTTTGATGGAGTCGTCTATGACGTTGTCGTCCGTCTTTATAATTGCTCCGCCAATTAATTTCTCATCCACGCTTATCTCTAGACCAATGTCTCTGCCAAGCTTGGAACTCAAAGCAGTGATTAGAGCTTCAGACTCATTATCGGATAGCTCGTAAGCGCTGGTTATTTTAACTTCCAAAGTTTTTTGATGGTTAGCCTTCATCCGCTCATAAATTTCCGCAATAGAGGCCAGTAAATTCACCCGATTATATTCCGCTAGTAGCGAGATAAAGTTCTTCGCTTCACTGTCTAGCCTACTACCCAAAACACTTTCGAAAAATTCAGTCTTCTGCTGATTCGTATAACCCGGACTACTCAATATCGCCCTGGCCGAGTCATCTGACGACACCACGACAAGTGAAGACAATATCTCCGACCAATGATCAAGTTTACTTTTACCTTCTAAAGCGCTAGAAAAGATTGCCCGAGCGTAAGGCCGAGCAACTGTAGCGAGTTCTGCTTCAGCCATAAAACCCCTAGAGCTCCTCTGCCAATTTTTTGAGCATATTTTCGTGAGCACTGCGATCCACAGCGGCACCCAATATCTTTTCAGCACCTTGAACAGCTAGCGCACCTACCTTAGCTCTTAACTCTTCCCTGGCTCTACTAACTTCTTGGTCAATTTGGCCTTGCGCTCCGGCAATAATCCTTGCAGCTTCTTCTTTGGCTCGGTCTTTAGCTTCTTCTTCAAGCTGAGAGGCTCTCGATCTTGCCTGCGAGATTAATTCGGCGGACTGCTTTTTAGCCTGTTCAAGTTCTTGTCCCGCTGCATCATTCGCTTTTTCAAGTTCTTTTTCAGCCTGAGCAGCTTTTTCTAGACCTTCAATTATTGCCTCTCTGCGTTCCCTAAGAATACTGGTCAGAGGTGGCCAGACATACTTCATACAAAAAAGGACAAAAAACGCAAAAGAAATAGCTTGTCCTAATATCGTCAAGTTAATATTCACTAATGCTCTCCCTTAAAAAAGGCTCGGCTGTTAAAGCGCAAATATCATATATAGTGATATACCCACGGCGATGATAGGAACTGCATCAACCAATGCCAGTGAGATAAAGAGTTGAGTCAAAAGCATTGGCTGAAGCTCTGGCTGGCGTGCAACACCTTCCAAATATTTACCTCCCAAAATTCCAATACCGACTCCACTACCAATCGCGCCTAAACCCATGAGGATTCCTCCAGCGACCAAGATAAGCGAGCTTTCCATTTTTTTCTCCTACGTTATAAAGTCTTTTTTCTTTTCAATTTAATGCTCTTCAGTTTCGTGTGCTTGGGTCAGATAAACAATCGTTAAAATCATAAACACAAAAGCCTGCAAACAAATAATCAATATGTGAAATATTGCCCAAGGCAATGAAAGAAGCCACTGAGCATAAAATGGTAAGAGGGCGATTAGTATGAAGATCATCTCCCCAGCGTACAAATTACCGAAAAGCCTCAACCCATGCGATAGAGGCTTCGCTAACATGTCGACCATTTCTAAAATGAAATTAAACCAATACATGCTCCAGTGAGGAACTGGATGAGTCACTAAAGCTTTCCCGAAAGCAATTGGACCTTTAATCTTAAAATTATAATACAAGACCAGCAAAAACACCGATATCGACATTCCGAGCGTCGCGTTTGGATCAGTGGTTGATACCACTTTCATGTAGGGTATCCCAGCCAACGCAGCAGCATGGGGTATCCAATCTACCGGCACAAGATCCATTAGATTCATCAAAAAGACCCAAACCAAAATGGTTAGGGAAAGCGGCCCAATTATCGGGTTGGGCCGAGTACCGAAGACTTGCGCAACATTGTTCTCAACGAATTCCACCGCATACTCGCAAAAGTTTTGCAATCCTCCCGGAACACCAGGTTTTGCTTTTTTCGCTGCCCAAGAAAATATTGCTAGAAAAACCAGTCCCAGGGATAAAGACCAAAACATGGTGTCAACATTAATGGCCCAAAAACCCATAGCATTAATATCTTCTTGGCCATGAGCAAAGCCCCAATGGCCTTCCGGGAAACGCCCATACGTGAGGTTGGTCAAGTGATGTTGGATGTAGTCCGCTGAAGTTTCGTATTCTGTCGCCATACAATTCTTTCTATCTATATTCCTATTTCTTTACTAATGGTTGACCATTAAATCTTATCTTTCTCTAACCTAGGCAAAAAAGGCAACATCGATGGACTGAAGTAAAAAACAAGCAGGGAAATAAAAAATATCCCCGGATTCAAATCCTCTATCGACACAAATATCCCAATTAACAGGCATATTGTAATGCAGTATTTTCCTATTTCTGCCTTAACAACCCTTCCTATTCCTGTAGAACCTCTCTCCAAAGGCAGTGCGTTAACGAACAAGGTGTAAAGTCCGGGCACTACTGCCACTGTTGCTGCGGCCAAAACAGCCACTGCCGCATCGATCTTCAGAAAATAAAGTGGCAACCCGAAAATTAATGCCAAAAGACTTTGAAGTTTGAGAATCTTTAACAGCGGCTCTGAAATTTTTGCCAACAGTAAAAACTCTCCTCAAACACTTCAAAATTTCCAAGCGAAGTATAGTGATTAAGCTGTTAGTGAGCAACTTTGAACTTAAGGATTTAATAAATTTCTTGGAAATTCGAAACAGTCTCTAGATTTTAAAAAATTACTAATTATTTATCTAATCCTGGTAACCGAGACGAGCTAAAAGGCCATCAAGTTCGTTAAGAGAGGAAAATGATATTTCTAGCTTCCCTTTCCCTGAAACTGAACTGGTAATTTTAACTGGCTGTCCTAGCGTTTGGCTTAATCCAGTTTCCAGACGCTCTTTGTCAGGGTCGGTCCTTTTCGGGAGAGACTCCCCATCTTCTTCACTATTCAAATCTTTTCTTATCAATTCTTCTGTTTGGCGAACATTAAGAGCCTGTCTAACAACTATGTTTGCCAAACTAAGTTGTCGATCGCTTTGTGCTCCTAGCAACGCTCTTGCATGGCCCATTTCTATTTTTCCATCTGAAAGCATTTGAGCGACTTCTATATCTAAATTGATTAAACGAAGCGTATTCGAAACTCCACTTCTTGATTTGCCTAAGGACTTAGCTACGTCTTCATGGGTTAGTTTAAATTCATCTATTAGACGTTGCATTGCATAAGCTTCTTCCAGGGGGTTTAAATCTTCTCTCTGAATATTTTCTATTAAAGACATTGCAAGGACAGACTCATCACTAGCTTCTTTCACAACTGCAGGAACTGTTTCAAGCCCAGCTAATTTTGCTGCTCTCCAGCGCCGCTCGCCTGATATAATTTCGTAATCGCCCTTTTCAATTTTTCTCAAAACAATGGGTTGCACAAGTCCTTGAGAAACAATTGACGCACTTAATTCCTCTAATGATTCCTCCCGAAAAACTCTCCTTGGTTGATATTTACCAGGACAAATGTTTGTGACCGGAATATCTCGTAAGCCTTCTTCAAAACTCTCTTCTGCCGAATTGGTGTTTTTCTTAGGCAATAACGCATCTAGCCCTTTTCCAAGACCTCTTTTTTTAATCACCATTGTCTTCACCTTTATTTGCCGCTTCTGGATGCCTGTTCAGAACCTCTCCGGCTAGAGCTAAGTATGCCTTAGATCCTCTGGAATATTTGTCATAAAAATGCACTGGGACTCCATAACTAGGGGCCTCAGCAAGCCGAACATTTTTTGGGACAATAGTCCGGTAAACAGCATCACCAAAATGGTCTATCAAATGTAAAGAAACATCTCTGCTTAAACTATTGCGTGGGTCATACATAGTTCTTAGCAGCCCCTCAACCTTGAGTTTAGGGTTTAGGCTAGACGATATCCTATCAATGGTGTCTAAAAGTGCTGTGAGGCCTTCAAGCGCATAGTACTCGCACTGCATAGGTATGATAACACTGTCTGAAGCGACTAATCCGTTCAAGGTTAGAACTCCCAATGCAGGCGGACAGTCTAATACGATAAAATCATATTTGCCCCCAAAACCTAATAGCGCATCCTTCAGTCTATATTCTCTTCTATCCAAATCTAGGAGTTCTATCTCCGCTCCTATCAGATCAGAGTTTGATCCAAGGACATCGTAGCCTGCGGCCTCTGCCTTGACCAAACTCTCCTCAGCTGATTTTTCTCCGATTAATACATCATAAATTGAGTGGGGAAGTTCTTTTTTTTCCATCCCACTTCCCATCGTTGCATTACCTTGCGGATCAAGGTCTATAAGTAGCACCTCTCTGTTCATCAATCCCAGCGAGGCGGCTAAATTAACGCTAGTTGTCGTCTTTCCTACACCTCCTTTCTGATTTGCAACAGCAAATACTATAGTCACTAGTTAGACCTCGCAGGTTTTTCAATCACATATAAATGGCGTGGGGAATTTAATTCAGGAACAAATATTGGATACACGCTAATTCTTTTTTTGTTCAACTGCTCCAATTTATCTCCTTTCATAGCCAATAGAGTTCCGCCCGGTTTTACTAATCGCTCACTAGAATCTAAAAAATTCTTTAGCGAGCTAAATGCTCTAGAGATAACATGATCAAACTCTCCCTGAAAAGCCTCTACCCTTTCCTGTATTATCTGAACATTGTCGAGTTTCAAATCTATTACCGCTTGTCGCATAAATCTCGTTTTCTTGCCATTCGAGTCTAACAGGGTAAAAAACTTTTTTGGGTACAAAATTGCTAACGGTATGCCAGGCAAGCCAGCACCACTCCCCACATCTAAAATGGTCTTTCCCTCCAGATAAGCGTGAACAGATAGGGAGTCCATTAGGTGCACAGAAACCATATCAGTCAGTCTTTTAATTCCAGAGAGATTAGTGATTCTGTTCCACCTAGATAGTAAAACAAGATACGTCTCCAGATTAGAAATAAAAGTTTCAGTATGCCTCAGTCCCAGGGAAATAAGACCATCTTTTATAGCGCTGTCCAAAGACATCAATCAGCATGCACGTTTTGTATACTGTCTCCCTTTTTCAAATAGACCATCAAAAGAGAGACCGCAGCTGGGGTCATACCGGGGATCCGTCCTGCCTGTCCCAGATTTTTTGGTTTTATTAGAGCTAACTTCTGTTTTGCCTCATTAGATAAGCCGGGTATCGAGTCAAAACAAAAGTCTGGGGGAATAGGCTGATCAGAGTGAGATTTGTTTTTTTCTACCTCTTTTTCCTGCCGACTAATATAGCCCTCATACTTGCAATCTATCTCTATCTGTTCCGCGACACTTGAAGAAATCATTTTTAAACCCGCTGCCTCCAATAAGGCCATCCCTTTAATTTCAGGGCGTTTCATGATTTCAAGAAGGCTATATTCTCTACCTAAAGGTTTATTGAGCATGGCGTTAACTTTTTTGTCCTCGGCCGAAATAAATATTTTCTTTATTTTTTTGCTTATTTCGTCTATTTGATCTCTCTTTTCACAAAATTTCGTCCATCTTTTTTCGTCAATGATCCCCAGCTCTCGGCCTTTGGGAGTTAGTCTTCTATCAGCATTATCTTGGCGAAGAATTAATCGGTATTCCGCTCGAGAAGTGAACATACGATAAGGCTCTTTCGTTCCCATTGTGACAAGGTCGTCGATCATCACACCGACATACGCTTCGCTTCTTTTTGGGACCCACGGCTCTTTTTCTTGGGACAAGCGCGCCGCATTCAACCCCGCTATTAGACCTTGAGCAGCAGCCTCTTCATATCCTGTGGTCCCATTAATCTGACCTGCAAAAAAAAGACCTACGATTTTCTTTGTCTGCAGACTCGGGTAAAGATTCCTCGGTTCAAAAAAATCATACTCAATGGCGTAACCTGGTCTGGTAATGTGAGCAGCTTCAAAACCTTTGATAGACCTAACCAAGTCCAATTGCACATCGTAGGGTAAACTTGTGCTAATACCATTGGGATAAAGTTCCTGAGTTCCTAGGCCCTCTGGCTCAATAAAAATCTGATGCTGATTCTTATCTGAAAACCTCTTGATCTTATCTTCAATTGAAGGGCAGTATCTCGGGCCAACGCCCTCTATCTCGCCAGTAAAAAGGGGAGAACGATCTAAACCCTTCCTAATTATGTCATGAGTTCTTTCATTGGTATGAGCGATATGGCAGAGAACTTGTCGCGGATGGTCTTCTGGCTTTCCTAAAAAAGACATAGTGGGCCGCTGAGATTCGCCTGGCTGTTCTTCGAGCAGGCCAAAATTAACAGTCTTCCCGTCGATTCTCGGCGGAGTCCCGGTTTTTAAGCGATCAACGCCAAACTCTATGTCTCTCAATTTTTGGGCTAATAAGTTAGAAGGGGCGTCGCCCATTCTTCCACCAGTTTGCTTATTCAAGCCAACATGAATAACTCCACCAAGGAAAGTACCAACTGTTAACACCAAGCCCTTTGTTTTTATCCTTAGTCCGCTATCGGTTATTACAGAATCTACCTTTTGTCCCTTGAATCTTAAATCTACAACCGATTGCTGAAATATTGAAAGCCCGGCTTGAGCCTCAACTATTTCACGAATGGCAGCCTTATATAGAGCCCTATCTGCTTGTGCTCTAGTTGCTTGAACGGCGGGTCCTTTTCGGGAATTAAGTATCCTCCAATGAATCCCAGCGCGATCAGCAGCAATCCCTATGGCTCCACCAAGGGCATCAATCTCTTTAACCAAATGGCTCTTTCCTATACCTCCAATAGCAGGATTACACGACATTTGACCAATCGTTTCGATGTTTTGAGTAAGCAGTAAAGTACTAGCCCCGGCCCGGGCAGATGCTAAAGCCGCTTCAGTGCCAGCATGTCCCCCTCCTACAACGATCACATCGAATGCTTTCATAAGAATCTCTAATTGAAGTTTTAGACCGTTTTTATACTCAAAATGTAGCGGTCAACTTGATTTATTATGTCACTTTCCGATGCAGAAATTGTTAAAAATTTCTCCTAGCAAATCATCGGACGTAAACGTGCCCGTAATCGAATCCAGAGCTAACTGAGCTAACCTTAGCTCTTCTGCAAGAAGATCAATCTGGTTTTCAATACCTATAAAACCTGTCGCTTCAAGAATATGAATGCGCGCTTGTTCTATTGCTGTGATATGCCTGCGTCTTGCACTAAAAATTGAATCTCCACCGCTAAGAACTCCTAGCTCTTTAATTAATCTTTTTTTTAGCTTTTGTAAACCATCGCCAGTTTTTACTGAAACACACTGAAAGCTACTCGGAATCGATTTTTTGTGTAAAAGATCTACCTTATTGTAAACCACTATTTCCTTGGCTCGCTTATTTTTTTCGAGCTCTTCCATCATTTCGAGTTCTATATTTTCACTCACGTCAACTAGATTCAAAACAATGTCTGCCCGCTCTACTTCTTTAAGTGCCCTTTTGACACCCTCAGCCTCGATTTTATTTTTTGCCTGTCTTGTTCCCGCTGTATCTAAGATCCTAAAGGTTACGCCTTCTATTATCGCGTCTTCCCTCACTACATCTCTTGTTGTCCCTGGAATCTCGGTAACTATTGAAACATCTCTCTTGCATAAAGCATTCATCAAGCTCGATTTTCCAGCGTTTGGTTTTCCGGTAAGAACTAACGAAACGCCCTGCGAAAAAGCATGTCCTTCCTTTGCACCTTCCAGAAGCTGATCTAGCTGATTTAACAGATATGTCAATTTCTCTTTTTCATCCTTATTAATCTCCGCTTCTATACCATCCTCAGGGAAGTCCGCTGCTGCTTCGACTAAAACTCGAAGTTGTACGAGTTTCTTTAATGTGGAATTAATTTGGTTTGAGAAATCCCCTTGTAAGGACCTCATTGACCCGAGCGCAGCCTGCTCACTCGAGCTATTGATCAAGTCAGCTATAGCCTCAGCTTGAACAAGATCAATTTTGTTATTGAGAAAAGCTCTCTGACTGAATTCTCCAGGGCCAGCTTGTCTCGCTCCCAATTGAATCGCTCTTTTTAACAAAAGATCCATTACAACAGGACCTCCATGTCCTTGGAGTTCGATTAGATCCTCTCCCGTGAACGAATGGGGGCCCTGAAAGCAAATCAACAATCCTTGGTCGATAGTCCTTCCGCGGTCATCATAAAAACTGACAAGGGTTGCTACTCTATGCTCCGTTTCTCTTTTTGAGATTTCTTTACCGATCCGAACCGCCACAGGACCTGATATACGAACAATGCCCACACCGCCTTTTCCCGATGGAGTCGCTATGGCCGCAATCGTATCTTTGATGTAGGCCATCGTTAGTTCCTTTCTAGCTTGATTTTTCTAGTTGGCGTGTCACGAACCATTGTTGAAGAATAGAAAGAACATTATTGACTAGCCAGTAGAGCACCAGACCTGCGGGGAACCATAGAAACAAAAACGTAAAAATTACGGGCATGTACTTGAATACAGCCGCTTGCACTGGGTCTGGTGGCTCAGGCTGCATTCTCTGAGTAAGGTACATTGAAACACCCATCAAAATCGGCAAAACAAAATAGGGGTCCATAACAGAAAGATCTTTTATCCAAAAAACAAAAGGTGCTTGTCGCAGCTCTACGCTTTCCATTAACGTCCAATAAAGCGCTAAAAACACTGGCATTTGCAGTAGGATAGGGAAACATCCTCCGAGTGGATTTGTGCCTTCTTTTTTATAGAGTTCCATCATTGCTTGAGAAAATGCTTGCCTATCTTCTCCGTGCCGCTCCTTTAATCTGGCCATTTCAGGACTAAGTTTTCGCATCTTAGCCATAGACCGATAACCAGAGGCCGATAATGGCCAGAGTAACAACTTTACTATTAAAGTTAGTCCGATGATTGCCAATCCCCAGTTGCCAACTAATCCATGCACATATGTAAGAAGATAAAAGAGAGGCTGAGATAACCACCAAAGAAAACCATAATCAACTGTGAGATCAAGGCCTGTAGCTATTTCCTGCAATCTATACTGATCTTTAGGTCCAGCATAAAAACTTATCGATATTTCTTCTTGATCTCCGGGCCCTATCGAAATTGGCTGAGTAGTAAGTCCCATCAAGTAAACATCGCGGGATGCTAGTTTCCTCGCGTAATAGTTTTGCAAAGCGGCTTTATCAGTTGGTGCCCAAGCTGTGATAAAATAATGCTGCACCATAGCCATATAACCTTCCGCCCTAGTCAGACGAAACGGTGCTTCATTCAGATCATCAAATTCTATTTTCTCAAAGATCTGATCTTCGGTTCTGGTAGCAGCCCCTACGAAAGGCTGCATACCCATAAAATTTCCTTCAAAACCAGCTGGAACTTTTCCATCCCGTTTAATTTGGGCATACATCGCGCCTACCCATGATTCGTATGACCTATTGCTTATTTTGTAGGATACATTCGCTAAATAATCCCCCCGTCTAAATGTAAAAACTTTCTTTATTTCAGCTCCACTTTCCTGTGTATGGAACAACTCGACTACAAGTTCATCAGCTGTTCCTATTGTGTAATCGGTCTTCGAACTTCTAAAAGTAGGTCTAACACCATTCTTGTCAGTGCCGTTTTGACCTATTAATCCGGTCTGAGCGGAATAGGAATTCCTGGGGTCAACGAGCACAAATGGGTTTTCAGGATCATCAAGATCCTGTGGATATTCACGAAGGGCAACACTAA
>CAJWLI010000042.1 GCA_913043075.1 uncultured Gammaproteobacteria bacterium | reverse complement strand
CAACTCTTCGGCATTTATTGTGGATCTTAACTCACCGGAGGTGGAAAGAATTCCTATAAAATCTATCGATCCGAGCCGTGATCAAGCAAAACTCGTTTTCCATGGCGCTCCAGCAGAAGAGCTGGGAGATCAAGTCAGCGGCAACAAAATTCTGGACACTGTTTACGATCGGGCTGCTATTTTATTTGCATGGGAACAAGTTGGGGGATCAGATACTGCGTTAAATATGGCAAAAGCGTACGCAATGGAACGTTTCGCTTTTGGCAGACCAATTGCCTCATTTCAAGCGATAAAGCACAAGCTCGCAAATATGTACGTAAAAAATACTCTCGCAAGATCAAATTGCTATTACGGTGCTTGGGCAATCTCTACTAATTCCGAAGAGATCCCTACAGCCGCCGCCTCGGCTAGATTGTCCTCGACACAAGCCTTTTATTTTTCGTCGAAAGAAAACATACAAACTCACGGAGGGATGGGATTCACTTGGGAATTTGATTGTCAGATTCCCTATCGTAGAGCCCGTCTTCTAGCAGCAAATATTGGTAGCGAAGCCGTATGGCAAGAAAAATTAATCTCTTCAATCGAAGCGAGCAAAGCAGCATAAAGGGAGAAAACATGGACTTTAACGACTCAACCCAAGAAGCAAGATTCAGAGAGGAAGTGAGCGCCTGGTTGAACGATAACGTGCCCTCGGCCAAAGAGATGGATGGGTTGGACTATCTACAAAAGGCAAAGTTATGGCAAAAAAGAAAATATGATGCCGGATGGGCTTGCATCAGGTGGCCTGCTGAGTACGGAGGCCGAAATGCCTCACCAATCGAACAAGTTATATGGAACCAGGAAGAATCTAAGCATGATACGCCCGAAAGCATTTTTGTAATTGGGCATGGGATGTGTGCCCCAACAATGATGAGCTGGGCGTCGGACGACCAGAAAAAGAGATATCTTCCCAAACTGGCCAGCGGGGAGGAGGTTTGGTGTCAACTTTTCAGCGAGCCAGCCGGGGGCTCCGATTTAGCGGCTCTGCGCACAAAAGCAGAGAAAGATGGCGACGACTGGGTTATCAATGGCCAAAAAATTTGGACATCTGGAGCTCACTATTCTGACTTTGGAGTGTTGGTGGTGAGAACCGACCCAACAGCTCAAAAACACCAAGGTTTAAGCTATTTTTTTATTGACATGAAAAGTCCTGGAATAGAGATAAAGCCGATAAAACAGATATCGGGCAGCTCAAATTTTAACGAGGTCTATTTTTCTGACCTCAGAGTACCGGACGCACAAAGGCTAGGCGAAATAGGACAAGGCTGGCAAGTGGCCTTGACCACGCTTATGAACGAGCGAGCAGCTATCGGCGGTGGCGGAGGCGGGGTTAACTTTGATTCAGTTTTTGACCTTGCTAGAAAAGTTAATAAGAACGGACGTCCCGCAATAGAGGATTCGCAGGTAAGGGCCAAGCTTGCGGATTGGTATGTGCAAGAATCGGGGCTAAAGTTTGCTGGCTATCGATCTATGACAGCGCTGTCCAAAGGAGAAATACCCGGACCAGAGAACTCTATAGGAAAACTAGTTGGCGCACCGAAGCAACAGGATATGGCATCGTTTGCGTTGGATCTTCTTGAAGCGAGTGGTTCTATCTGGGACGAAAATTTCTCTGAGAGTAATGGTCTATTTCAAGCAACATTCATGGCTTCACCCGGTGGAAGAATTGCTGGAGGGACTGACGAAGTAATGGCAAACATAATCGCTGAGAGAGTTCTGGGGATGCCCCAAGATATGAGAGCCGATAAAGGAATTCCTTTTACAGAGATTCCAACGGCCCAGAAGCCTTGAAAAACTAGGAGATAAACATAAAAATTAAAGATCTATTTTCCGACTCTGACAACTGGATTCAGCTTGATCCGAGGAAAAAGAAATTTGGAGGTGTCTGCTCCGGCTTGGCAAATTTTCTGGATATTCCTGCTTTGTGGATACGAATTTTTGCGGTCGTGGCGCTTATCATAGAACCCCTTCCGGTCTCGATTGGCTATGGAATTGCGTTCTGGGTTCTAGAGAATAAATTTCCTGAAGACAAAGACCAAGTTGACGATTGAACTCAAGAATGAGAAATAATCTGCATGCAGATTGAAACCATCTCATGGAAAAACTAACTTCAAAGCTTGGGATAGATCTTGGGGGAACAAAAATTGAGGGTCTCCTTGCAGACAAATCAGGAGAGCAGTTAAAACTAATCAGGGTCAAAACCCCCGGTGGAAGTTATGGGGAAATTCTAAATGCTATTGCTAATCTAGTCTCTGAGCTTGCAACGACTCCAGACTTGCCGGTTGGAATTGGTATTCCTGGATCTATATCACCTACCAGTGGACGAGTCAGAAATTCTAATATTCTGGCTTTGAACCGAAGGCTATTTGCGAAAGATTTGGAAAAGACACTCGGCCGACCCGTTAGGGTAGCGAATGATGCTAATTGTTTTACGATCTCTGAGTCCACAGATGGCGCGGGAAAGGAGGCTAATAGCGTGTTCGGCGTTATCTTGGGAACTGGGGTCGGTGGCGGGATTTCAATAAATTCTCAAATATTAGAGGGTCAAAATTCGATCGCTGGAGAGTGGGGTCATAACCCTCTACCAAGAATAACAAGCGATGCTTCTGATAGGCGATGTTATTGCGGAAGGACTAACTGCATTGAGAGTTGGCTCTCCGGACCAGGACTCTCAAAAACATATAAAAGTTTCTCAAAGAAAGATCTCACGGCTGAACAAATTGTTAAACGATATGAGGCTGGAGAAGAAGACGCGATTGAAACGTTTTTAGCTTTCTTCGATCAACTAGCTTTGGCACTATCGGTCGTCACAAATATTTTAGATCCAGACATCATTGTTTTCGGTGGTGGGCTCTCAAACATAAAAAGCGTATATACCGAGATACCGTATCGGCTTGAAAAACTGGTGTTCTCGGATCATTTCCGAACAAAAATTGTCAAAGCAAAGCACGGAGACTCTTCAGGAGTCAGAGGGGCCGCGTGGCTATGGTAGGAAAAAAAGGCTTCTTAGAAACAGAACAAATATAAAACAGCAAATCATTTAAACCTTAAGAAAAAAAAACTCGACAATCCAAGCTGCCACAGCATTTCTATCTGTCGAAATAGAGAATGATTCGAGAGCGTTACTATAAGTGGGCTCGCCTAGTATCTCTCGCCGCGCTTTGAGCAAATCCATCGCATATTGTGAAGTGAACTCTGGATGACCCTGCATTGAAAATATGTGCTTCTCTATCGCGAACATACTGTGAGGGCAAAATTTATTGGAACCGATAAGCTGGGCTCTATTTGGTAAGATGGAAACTTGGTCTCTGTGTGAAACGGCAAGAGAACAGGTTTTTGGATGATCCTGAGTAAACCAAGGAGGGTTATGGATTTGGGTTTTGTGAACGCCAACGCCCCAACCACGATCACAACGCTCTGTCTTTCCACCGAGAACTTCAGCTATAAGCTGGTGGCCAAAACACACCCCGACAAGCTTCTTTTTTTTAGCATCAAGTGTAATTACAAATTTCTTCAAGACCTCGATCCAATGGTCTCTGTCATATACACTCTTTCGACTTCCGGGAATAATGTAGCCATCAAAATCATCTATATGCTTGGGATAATCTCCTTTTTCAACATCAAATGTTTTAAATCGCATCTTTTTCTTATGTTGCATTGAATTGAGGTGAAGAATTTGAACCAACATCTGAGGATAATCACCGTGACGGTTTCGAAATTCTGGTAAAACGGAGTCAACCTTCAATATCCCGATCTTCATGCTTTCTACTAAATAATCTCAAAGTATCGTTTTAGCTGCCAATCATTAACATGGCGCTCATACTCTCGGACTTCCCACTCCCGGGACGCAGAGAAGTGATCAACAAATTTGTCACCGAAGTATTTCCTAGCGAAATCTGAGCAACGAAATATGGAAACTGCATCTCGAAGATTACTGCTTAGTTGATGAGAACTCGGAAGATTCTCTTCTTGGTCATAAGCGTTCCCTCTTAAAGGTTCTCCTGGAAGTAGCCCTAACTCAATACCCTCTAATCCCGCCGCGAGATTAGCAGCGGTTACCAAATACGGATTAGCATCAGCAGAGCCAAGTCTGAATTCAATTCGTTTACTTTTTTCAGATGAACCCAACACTCTAAGTGAG
Source organism: uncultured Gammaproteobacteria bacterium (assembly GCA_913043075.1). Classification (GTDB taxonomy): domain Bacteria; phylum Pseudomonadota; class Gammaproteobacteria; order Pseudomonadales; family Azotimanducaceae; genus UBA9659. Next base: position 5,676 of record CAJWLI010000042.1, on the reverse strand, counting down.
GTTGTTCTATTTTCAATACCCCATGCACTAACCGTCGGCGCCCACGCACCTTTCACGAGTCGCGTGTAGCTATTTATTGTGGGAGAGGTCATTGGCAAATATTCCCTCATATAATTTAAAAGCCCCCCTAAATAATTAAGCATTAGTGGGCTAATATTTTGTTCAGCTTTTTCATCAAAGAACAGGTTTTGTCCCGACTCAAGAGAGAGAAGACTCTGATGCAGATGCCCACTCTGCCCAGGATAATCCATAGACCACTTCGCCATGAAGGTAGCTGTCATGTTTTTTCGTTGGAAAAATGCTTTGGTGAACGTTTTAAATAGCGCTGCTTTATCTGCGGCCTCTAAAACAGTATCAGCAGAAATAGCAGCCTCCCAAACTCCTGGACCTGTCTCGCAATGGAGACCCTCAAGCTCAAAGTTATGGTCTCGGCAGTAGTCCATAAACTCATCAAAAAGGTCAGAGAAAGTCATCGTTCTTAAGAGAGAATATCCAAAGTTACCCGGCGATAGTGGCTCTAAGTTCATGTATTGCTTTTCTCTTATTGATTGCGAGGTCTCTTTAAAAATAAAAAACTCGTACTCAAAACCACATTTTAAAGAAAAACCCGCCTCTTCTGATCGTCTGATAACATTTTTCAAACGAGATCTGGGACAGATAGGGTGCTCAGAAGATTCATCAATGAACTCTGCAATAAAAAACGGGATATTGCCCTCATGTTTGAGGCGTCTCTCACTCTGCAAATCAATGCGATAAGTAGCATCTGGAAATGCAGTGTGCCAGCCTGTAAAAGATGTATTATCGTAAAGTTGATCCTCTACGTCCCAACCAAAAACGCAATCGCAGAAACCCGAGTTGCCGGTTGCGACCTCCCGAAATTTTTTTATGCTGAGATATTTCCCGCGTTGTACACCATCGATATCGGTAAACGCAATTTTGATCTTGGACACGCCTTCTTTTTCGTATTTTCTTATTAATAGATCTCCATTCACAAGACGACACCTTCTAAATAAAAGTAATCAAGCTTCGTTAACTTTTTCAAAACTATTAACCGGAACTCTAATATCGTCTACTAGGTCTTGGATTTCTAAAGGAGGAGGACTCGTAAACCGACTGACAAAAAAAGCCACGAAAAAACTAAATATCATCCCAAGCGTCCCTATCCCCTCTGGAGAGATTCCAAACCACCAGTTCACACTTCTATTAGCGCTCGGATCAATAAACTTAAAGTAAACGATGTAACTAGATGTGAAGACCAACCCAGTGAGCATCGCCGAAATCGCAGCTTCCTTGTTCATTTTTTTGTAGAAAATTCCTAAAAAAATCACGGGAAAAAAGGTAGCGGCGGCTAGTCCAAAGGCGAACGCAACAACTTCAGCTACGAAGCCAGGGGGATTTATTCCAAACAATCCAGCTACAAGAACGGCTACCGCTGCAGCAAAACGAGCATAGAGAAGCTCCTGCCTTTCTGATATTTTTGGCATAAGGGTCTTCTTTAATAGATCGTGAGAAATTGCCGTAGAAATCACGAGCAAAAGCCCTGCGGCTGTTGAAAGAGCTGCCGCCAATCCACCAGCGGCTACCAAGGCAACAACCCAATCCGGAAGTTTGGCTATTTCCGGGTGTGCCAAAACAATGATATCACGATCGATATATAGCTCATTAGGTCCGGAGGTCGCTTCATTAACAAGCTCTCTTTCTCCGTTGACACCTCGTTCATTCGAATAAATTGGTTTGGATGGAGAGAATGCGGCGCCACCTCTGTACTGAACATCTCCATCTCCATTCTTATCCAGCCATGCAAGCAAGCCCGCTTCTTCCCAACGCTTAAACCACTGTGGCAACTCGGAGTAAGATACGCTATCAATGTTTTCAATAATGTTTATTCGAGCAAACGCAGCGACAGCAGGGGCCGTAGTGTACAAAAGCGCAATAAAAACTAGGGCATACGCCGCAGAGATTCTTGCGTCTCGAACCCGGGGAACAGTAAAGAAGCGCACAATCACGTGCGGTAATCCGGCTGTCCCAGCCATAAGCGCGGCCGTAATAAAAAACATATCGATCATAGATTTGTTAGATTCGGTAAATATCCTCATGCCAAGTTCATCGGTCAAACCATCAAGTTTGTCTAGAAGAAATATACTCGAATCCCCCGCTACGGTTGAACCTAGCCCAAGCATTGGAAGAGGGTTCCCAGTCATAATAATCGAGATATAAATAGCGGGGGCAAGATACGCGAAAATCAGTACGCAATATTGAGCGACTTGAGTATAGGTAATCCCTTTCATCCCTCCAAGGACAGAGTAAAAGAAAACAATAGCCATTCCAATTATGACACCAGTATTGATGTCAACTTCGAGAAATCTGCTGAAAACGATACCAACCCCTCGCATCTGTCCTGCTACATAGGTGAATGAGATGAATATTACGCAGACAACAGCAACCATCCGAGCTGTCTGAGAATAGTAACGATCTCCCACAAAATCTGGGACCGTATATTTTCCAAATTTTCTCAGGTACGGAGCGAAAAGAAGCGCTAGAAGAACATAACCCCCGGTCCAGCCCATCAGATATCGGGCCCCATCGGCACCCTCGAACGCAATAATACCTGCCATCGATAGAAAGGAAGCAGCCGACATCCAATCAGCAGCGGTCGCAGCTCCATTTGCTATCGGATTTACATGCCCTCCAGCAACATAAAACTCACCAGTTGACGAGGACCTACTCGCAATCGCAATCCCGATATACAGCGCGAAGGTCAATCCGACAAAAAGATAGGTTAGTTCCTGAGCGGTCATCTATTCTTCCTCGACTCCATGTCCCTCATCAATCTTATTCATACACCAAGCGTAGAAAAAAATTAGAGCAACAAACGTATAAATAGAGCCTTGAGTGGAGAACCAGAAACCTAACTTATAACCAAAGAATCGAAACTGATTCAAAAAATCTAAAAAGACAATGCCTGCTAAAAATGAGACCGAAAACCAAACGAATAAAAGGACTAGGACGAGCCTCACGTTGGACCTCCAATAACTCTCCATAACCTCTTTTTTCATCTAACACTCCTTCTCCGTAAACATACCATAAAAGATTTTAGAACAAGCACAGTAAGTCTATGCTCTATGTTTCTCGAACGCGCTATTAATTAACCCTCACTCACGGTGCTCGAATCTTTTGTTTCAACCTGAGGAATCTCAAGCAAATTATCGGGCAGGGACTTATTTGTTTTCGCGCCTAAAGTTTTCATTTCTTCAGCACGCTTAATCAAGTTGCCGCGGCCAGATACAAGTTTGCCGTGGGCGCTTTCATAAGCAGTTCGAGTTGACTCTAACCGACTACCGACTAGCTCCAAATCCCCTACAAAATTTACGAATTTGTCATACAATGCGCCTGCTTTATTGCTTATATCCATCGCATTTTTATTCTGCTTCTCGAAACGCCATATATTTTGTACCATCCGCAAAGTAGCGAGCAGAGTTGAAGGCGTGACAATTCCAATATTTTTATCAAAAGCTTCTGAATACAGTTCAGGCTCAGCACCAGCGGCTGAAGAGAAAGCTGCCTCTACTGGAACGAACATTAGTACAAAGTCAACGGTTCTTAATCCGCCAAGCAAATGATATTCCTTGTCACTTAATTCTCTTATGTGACGCCTAACAGAGAGCACATGCTGCTTTAAATAATCAGATCGCTCCTCGTCGTCTCCAGCGGAGCAGAACCGCTCGTAATGGGTCAACGAAACCTTTGAATCAATGATAATATCTTTTCCCTCAGGCAACTTCACTACGGCGTCGGGCTGAAAGCGCTTACCATGTTCGTTTTGATAGGAAACCTGAATTTCGTATTCTCGGCCTTTTTCTAAACCCGATTTTTCTAGTATTCTTTCAAGAACCAGCTCTCCCCAAACACCTTGAGTCTTACTTTCACCCTTTAAAGCATTTGTTAAATTCACTGCGTCTTCGGCGATTTTGGAGTTAAGTTCTTGGAGGTTTCTTACTTCTTTGATCAGAGAGAATCTTTCTTTCGCCTCATCTGATACTCTCTGCTCAAATGATTTGATGCGTTCCTTCAATGGATCAAGGACGCTTTTTAGCTGCTCACTGCTCCTGCTTCGGAATTCCTTTTGTTTTTTCTCGAAAATATCATTTGCGAGATTGTTAAATCCCTCCCGCATTGACTCTTTAGCGTCCCTCAATAGAGCGAGTTTTTCGTCCGATTGTTTCTTCTGCTCGGAAAACATCGTGTTCATCTTCGAGAGTTCTATATGCGCAGCTTCGGTTCTTTTTCTCTCAGCGACTAAAGCTTCTCGCTCTTGCCGAAGCTCGCCTTCTAGATTAGATATGCGCCTTTCCTGATTACCCGTGCGCTCTCGAAGCGCAGAGTTCTCTGTCTTTATCCCAGAAAGTGACTCCTCGAGATCGCGATACTTTTTTTCTGCTTTTGCCAGTCTTCTCTTGAGCAAGAAAGCAACGAAGAGTGAGAAACAAAAAGCGAGGAAAACGAAAACTGGATAAAGGATTTCAAGGTCTAAAACCATAAATTCACTTAAACGTTAGATAACACCAGTATCATAGTAGCAGACAAAGGAAGAGTGTCTATCAACGGATGCCTTAGTTTTTTCCTATTTTTGAAGCAGATAGTCCCAGAGCCTTATACCTAAAAATCATTGCAAAGCATCAATGAAGCAGGGCAAACATCTTTCTACGATATCGCGTCGCCAATTCATTTCCCTTTCCAAGTAAATCAAAGATTTTGATCATCGTTTTACGAGCTTTTTCTTCCTCCCACATCCGATCTGCCTGAACGATAGAGAGCAATATCTTTAGGGCCTCTTCTACTCTATCTGAGGTAACTAACTTGATTGCCGCGTCTAATTTTAACTGGTAATCATCGTCTTTACTTGATTCTAACTTGGTGAGTAAAGAATCTAGATCGTCTAATTCTTTCGCCACGTCAATAAATTCAAGGCGACTTTTTGGTTTCGCTATTCCTTCTGAATCGGAAGGGAGTCCTTCCAAGATTTCTCGTGCCTCTGGAATTCGATCTTCAATAATTAATAAATCGCATAATTCAACATGAAGCGCAAAATTGCTGGGCTCATCAGCTATAACCTCTTGCAGCATAGCAATAGCCTTAGGTCTTTCACCTTCGGAAACCAGATTATCTATCTCTTCTCTGACTCTTTCGAGAGGACTCATGGTTAACTGGTCCAAAGCTTCTTTCAGTTGTTTCTCGTCAACCGGACCATCGATCCCACCAGCTACTTGCCCTTGATGAACAATTTTAATTGTAGGCAAAGCTCTAATTTGCATCTGCTGAACTAACTGAGAGTTTTTCTGCACCTCTACTCTCCTAAGAACGAACTTTCCCTGATACTCGCTGACAAGCTTCCTCAATAAAACCGAAGTGCTCGCACATTGTTCAGCTTGATCAGCATAAAATTCTAAGAGAACTGGAACCTGCTGAGATTTATCAACAACTTCAGCTTGAAAATTTTCAAGGTTTACCTCGAGGATATCTTCCACCACAGCGTTCAACCCTGCCTCCTTTTTCCACTAATCATAAGATTTTAATCTTTAAATTAATGGAAATTTTAGCACAAGCTCCGCTTATGATTAAGGCCCCGAGCCCGCTAAAGCCGGATACCCTCTACTTTGAGAGCGCTTTCGAGAACTA
>CAJWLI010000041.1 GCA_913043075.1 uncultured Gammaproteobacteria bacterium | reverse complement strand
ACGCAGACATGAAATACATGGCTAAATACGGAAACATGCGTTGGACCCCAGGTAGCCTTAAACCAGGCACTAAATCAATAATTTCTGTGAGAATAAACTATCTTGAGAAAGAACCAGAATCAAAAAGAATTCTCAAAGATCGGTCCAAGGGCTTTATATCAAAATATGCGCAGGGAAGGGACTATCATCGAACGATTAGAAATAAACTAAAATTATTAGAAAAAAAAATTAAGCTCTTTTGCGAAGAAAAAAATTTTGATGGATTTGAGTCTCGTCTAATTACAGATAGTGCACCGCTCCTAGAAAAAGCCGTTGCCGTAAAGGCTGGGTTGGGTTGGATCGGGAAAAACACCTTGTTAATTAACAAAACCTCAGGATCGTATTTCTTTCTGGGAGAAATCCTGACAAACCTCCCGTTGGCGGAAAAAGGTGAAGAGCAACCCAACCTTTGCGGGAAGTGTCAGGCCTGCATTAAAACTTGCCCCACCCAAGCGATCCTGGGCCCTTATACTTTGGATGCGAAAAGATGTATCTCTTATCTGACCATTGAGAATCGTGGAGCTATTCCAGAGAAATATCGTAAGGCCCTAGGTAATCGAATCTTCGGCTGCGATGATTGCCAAATTGTTTGCCCTTGGAATCGTTATGCAAAACACAACGTGGAGGCCGATTTTAAACCCCGCCATGGTCTGGCCAACGAGGATCTCGAAAAGCTTTTTCTATGGAGCAAGGAGGATTTCAATCAAAAAACTGCAGGTTCGGCTATCAGGCGTGCTGGATATGACGGGTGGCTTAGAAACATCGCGGTTGCTTTAGGAAATGCCGAGAAAGGTTCGAAGACCGCGAATATTCTTTTACAAAAAAAAGGCTTATCAAACTTAGTAGACGAACATATTAACTGGGCATTAGACCAGCATGCTAAAGATCCAACTTAAAGCAATTGTCTCGATAGTATTTAAGCTCCGTTATTGATTCTTTTATATCTTCAAGTGCTCTATGCGCTCCATTTTTTTTTAGCTTCATGGCAATTTGAGGAGACCACCTTCGAACTAATTCTTTAATCGAGCTTACATCCACGTTTCTGTAATGGAAAACCTTATTTAGCTTTGGCATATATCTCTCTAGAAACCTTCGATCTTGCCAAATACTGTTGCCACAAAGAGGAGAGACTCCTGGATTTATGTAGGGAGAGATTGCCTCTATAACTTTAGCCTCAGCATATTCCTCATTGACGCCTTTCGTTCGAATTAAATCAAGCAATCCCGAGTCTGAGTGATGTTTTGAATTCCACTCATCCATAGTCGCAATAATCGATTGGGGTTGAGAAATAAAAAAAGTGGGAGCTTCTTTCAATATGTTTAGATTTGAATCGGTAACCAACGTAGCTATTTCTAGAATCTTGTCTCTGATCGGATCAAGACCCGTCATCTCTAAATCAATCCAAACTAGGTTTTTCTCTTTCATTTTAGAGGACAATACCATAAAGATCTCGACGATTTTTTTTCCCTCATATGGTACCTTAAAAACACTCCATTTCGATAACTGCTTCCCATAATTTATGACCGGAATTTTTCAAAAGATTTTACCTAAGCATAGTCTAAGCCGAATAATAGGGATACTTTGTAAAAGTGACGTAGCCTTCATTAAAAAATTCTTAATTTCGATTTTTTGTTCGTTTTACGAGGTAAATCTTTCAGAAGCAAAAAATACAAAGGAAGAATATAAAACCTTTAACGACTTTTTCAGCAGAGAGCTTAAACCGGGTTGCCGTCCTCTTTCGTCGGGTTTGTGTTTTCCTTGTGACGGCCTGATCGCTGACTATGGTGATATACATGAAAACTTGGAACTTGAGGCAAAGGGACACTCTTTTTCTATTGAGGATCTTGTTGGGATGAGTAGTCTAGACCATTTTTCAAAAGGGTCACACTTAACAGTTTATCTCGCGCCAAGTGATTATCATCGTGTTCACATGCCAACTGACGGAAGACTTACAGCGGCCACTTATATCCCGGGAGAGCTTTTTTCTGTAAATCCTAAAACAGTTGAAGAAATTCCAGGGCTCTACGCTCGAAATGAGCGTCTTGTTTTCTATTTTGAAACAGAATGTGGAGACATGATAGTTACAATGGTAGGAGCAGCGATAGTTGCTGGCATCAAACCCTTTTGGCGGAAAGCCGCCTTCGAACCGAGGATTTATAGAGAAGAAAAACTGAATTACTATTTAAATAAAGGCGACGAAATAGGATTGTTTGAAATGGGATCAACGGTAATTTTACTTCTCTCAAATCGATTTGACTTTAAGCTAAAAAAGAATGAAAAGGCATTTTACGGTCAATCAGTATCGTAGAATTTATTAATATCTGGACTGCCAGAAATTATCTTCATTAATCTATCAATTCCTAGAGACGCGCCTGCGCATTTGGGCATTAAAGGTAAAGATTCAAGCAGTTGATAGTCAACCGGCACCTCTTTTTTCCCATGAAGTCGCCGAATAGCGTTATTATCATTAAATCTAGTAAGTAGCTCACCGGGATCTCGGAGTTCCTGATATGCATTTGCCAACTCCACGCCCTCGATAAAAAGTTCAAATCTGTTCGCCACCTTTTCGCCTTCATCATCAAAGGAAATCTCGGATTGGGCAGCCTGACATACCGGATAATCAAAAACAAAGGTCGGAGCTACGATTTTTGGTTGAATTTTTAAGGCAAAGAGAAAATCAAGACACTCTGAACGAGAATGATTTATGTTCGGTATATTAAGCCCTCTGGATAGCTGAAAAAGCTTCTTTAACGAAACAGTGTGAGGGTTTTCCGAAAAAGTATTAAGAAATAGAGATTTATAAGAAATCTTTTGAAAAGGAAAACGTAGATGAGCACAATCAAAATTAGCGGTAATCTCCTTTAAAACAAATCTTAAAAGCTTTTCAGTTTCTTCAAGCAATTTCGTTAAATCGAAAGAACTACGATACCATTCAAGCATCTGAAACTCTTCCTTGTGAAATGAACCAATTTCGTTCGCACGGAAAACAGGACATATCTGAAAAATCGAATCTTTATATTTAGAGAGTAAATGTTTCATGGCGTGCTCGGGCGAAGTATGCAAGTAACCGTAATTTTCTACTTCGATACTCTCAATAAAAACCTCGCTTGAAGCAAATTTTTGAAGGACTGGAGTGACAACTTCGATGACGGAGGTAGAATAAAAATATTTCCTTATCGCTTTTAAAATCTCTGAGCGAAATAAAAGATCCAAAAAAATCTCTCCTTATCACTTTCGGCAACTATTGCTTAACTCTACCCTGATATTCACCCGTTCTAGTATCAACACGAACAACCTCTCCAATGTTTACAAAAAGCGGAACTTTTATGACAGCTCCAGTCTTTAAAGTCGCAGGTTTAGATCCACCACTAGCAGTGTCTCCTTTAAGACCAGGGTCCGTCTCAATAACAGCTAACTCAACGAAATTAGGTGGAGTGACTAAGATGGGGTTGTCATTCCAAAGAGTAACTGTCACTCTATCTGTCTCGTTTAACCAAATTTCACTGCCGTCAAGCGCCGCTTTATCGCTAGCTACTTGCTCAAAACTGCCGTCTGTTTTCATGAAATGCCAATATGTTCCATCGCTGTACAAAAATTCCATCTCAAACTCCATTACATCTGCGCTCTCAAGCGTCTCACCTGATTTAAAGGTCCGCTCCCAAACACGACCTGACCGGAGATTCTTTAGCTTGACCCGATTGAAAGCCTGTCCCTTACCGGGCTTGACGAACTCATTTTCTATTATGTTACAAGGGTCCCCCTCTAGCATTACTTTGAGACCTGATTTGAATTCGTTGGTAGAATAATTAGCCATTCGATCACCTTTTTTTGAGTAAATTATGAAAGTCTCAACAAAATCTAAATCCCTTGAGCATAATTGGAACTGGCACTTAAAAAATGCGGTTCGCGATCCCAATCGCTTGGCCAGCGAGCTTGAGATCTCATTGAGCGATTTTAAATCAGACTTCCCCTTACTTGTACCCTTTCCTTATCTAAATCGAATTCAGAAGGGTGATCTAAACGATCCTCTCTTACTTCAAGTACTCCCAAAAGTCGAAGAGGAGAAAGAGGTTTCCGGATACATTTTGGATCCTCTTAAAGAACAAAAACCAACAAATCTTCCGAAAGGGCTAATACAAAAGTATCGCCGCAGAGCTCTAATAATTGCGGCAGCAGCATGCGGTATAAATTGTCGTTACTGCTTCAGGCGTCACTTTCCATATGATCAGTCAAGGTTAGATCAACAAAAATGGAGGGAGCTGCTAGAACATGTGAGTTTGGACAAAACTCTACGAGAGATAATTTTCAGCGGCGGGGACCCTTTAATACTACCCGATAAATTTCTTGAAAATTTAATCCTAAGTCTAAATGACATAAAACACATAAATACAATTAGGATTCACACAAGGTTACCAGTTGTCATACCTAACCGTATTAACCCAGGATTAATCTCGTGGGCAAAAAAATGTAGGAAAAAATTAGTGTTTGTTTTTCACGTAAATCACCCAAATGAAATAAATGATGAGGTTCGCGAATACATAACGAAAATAAAACTCAGTAATACTGTGCTGTTGAATCAAAGCGTTCTTCTGAAAGGTGTTAATAACAGATCAAAAGTCTTAGCTTCGCTTTCGGAAAAACTTTTCGAGGCAGGAGTTTTACCTTATTACCTGCACCTACTTGATCCAATAAAGGGAACTTCACATTTCTTTGTCTCAGCATCCGAAGGCATGAAAATAATCGAAGATCTAAAGGGGCACTTACCTGGCTACTTGGTTCCACGTCTTGCTCAAGAAATTCCGGGACTGGACTCAAAAAAGACATTTTTTTGTTAAACCTTATTTATTTCAAAGTCCCTGATTCCCATTAGGTACAGCAAGCTGTCGAGTCCTAGATTAGAAATTGAATGTTTTGCAACTTTTCGAACCAATGGTTTTGCTTTGAAGGCAATTCCCAGTCCAGCGACTGACAACATTGGCAAATCATTTGCTCCATCTCCTACGGCGATAGTTTGTTTTAATGATATATTTTCTTTTTTGGCAATATTTTCTAAAATTTCAGCCTTTTGCTCAGCTCCAATAATCTGACCTATTAATTTGCCTGTTATTTTACCTTCCTGAATTTCAAGCTGATTTCCGAAAACGTAATCTATTCCCAGTTTTTCTTTTAACTGGTTACCAAAAAAGGTAAACCCACCTGAAATAATGGCGGTTTTATAACCGAGGTGATTAAGAGTTTTAAATAGCGATTCCGCCCCTTCAGCCAACGGGATTTTAGAGGCCACTTGCTCTAGGTCGATAGATTCCATTCCCTCAAGCAACTCAACCCGACGGCGAAGGCTATCAGCAAAGTCTAATTCCCCTGCCATAGCTTTAGCTGTTATTGCTCTGACTTTTTCCCCAACACTAAATCGGTCTGCCAACTCATCAATAACCTCTGTAGCTATTAGAGTGCTGTCCATATCGAATGCGATAAGCCGGCGATGCCTTCTGTAAATCCCGTCTTCTTGGAGTGCCACATCAATTTGAAATTCATTTCCAACCGCGAGGAGATTTTCTCTGAAGCTCTTTTGGGGCTCTCCTCGAATTGAAAACTCTACACAAGCTTTGGTACTACCGAAATCGGATCGTCTTGAGATTCTCCCTGATAGTCTTTTTATAGCGTCTACCTTCAAATCGCTTCCAGCAATCAAGTCGCTTACTGCTGACAAATGAGAAGCCTTGAGTCTGCGAGCCAAGAGAGTCAAAACGTATCTCGGAGCCCCTTGATTCTGCACCCATAACTCGTAACTATCTAAGTTTACTGAAGAAATTATTATTTTCTCGGCGACCGATCCTAATCGGCGCTCCAATTTTACCGGAGCAGATCTGTCGCTTTCTGGCAAATGAACCAAAAGACCCAAGGATAAATTATTATGTATAACCGAATGTCCTATATCTAGAATTTCTGCATCCATATCAGCTAAGATTGATGAGACCTTCTGGGTAACTGGCGAGCCGCCATCTCCAAATATTCTAATTAAAAATAGTTCAGTCATATGTGATCTCAAATCTCTATCCTCAACTGCGACTAACGGGAAAGTATTCGGTATAATGGTGTGAAGATAGACTTTATAGCATACCACTTGCATGACTTCTCGCACTTCTTATCCCATTAATCGATGGTTTTTGATGTTGGGTTTTTTCCCAATATTTTTATCCTTAATCATTGCTATGCTCTACGAAAAAAAGATGGAACAAAATTTAGAGGCTATAAATAAAGAGTATTCATATTTGGCCACCACGCAGATTTATAAGCGGATTGAGAAGCATGTAATAGCTGACGATATAGTTTCTCTTAATCTGCTCGTCACACAACTGATAGAAGAAAAAGGAATCGCTTTCATTGATATCTCATTAGGGAACGGAAAAATAATAGAAGTTGGGAAAAAATCTGGGACAGAATCGATATATTTCTATCAAGTTACATTTGATGATAGCGAAGAGGGGTCGGTAACGATTGGCCTTAAAGGTTCCGAAAGCCTAAGCAACTCCCTAGCGGGACAGATATTCCTATTACTATCAGTTTACGCAATATTTATATGGTTTTTTTCATCGTCAATGAAGGGGTTGCTAGATTCTGGGGGTGGTAGCTCATCGAACAAACAAAAAAACTCGGGAAGTACAGAAGAAAAAAAAGCCGTATGTATTTTAGTAATTAGGATTAAGCCAGCGCACTACATGGAACGATATTTTCAAAACTTCTATCTAGCGGCGCAAACTTATCAAGGCAGAGTGGAACAAACTATGAAAGAAGAAATTCTTATATCTTTCTCGGGGAACAATGCTATCTATGATGCTGCTAGAACAGGATTGTTAATAAAGTCTGTCATCTCAAAGCTTGATAAAAGCATCTCTTTTGGAGGCGCTATATCCGCGATCAATGAGGACAATCTGGAAGGACGAAAATCTACTAGCTACTTAGCCTTAATTGCTGCCGATCGATTATTACTAGAGAGCGCAGTTAAACCAAATATCGAGGATTTAGTATTACAGCCATTTCGTCATGCGCTTTTTGATTCAGAATCTATTTATTCAGTCCTCGAGCTTAGAGACGACTTATCTATTGAAGAAATTTCATCTAAACTAATCTTAGAAAACTAACTCGTCTCACCAGATGCTTTAACTATTACATCGTCGACTTTTTGGAAGCCTCTGGGCAACTTAAGGCCTCTTCGAGCTCTGTCACTTTTGAAATGGATTAAATCTTTCGGAGATAGATTTAATTTTCTTTTTCCTGAAAATACTAAAACACTGGACTCGGGTGAAAAAACTTTTACAAAAGACATCACTTCATCCCGAGTGTCTAGATTAGAACGAGGTATATTCATTATTTTGATTCCTTTCCCCTTTCCCAACAAAGGGAGCTCTCTTAAGTCAAAGATTAATAGTCTGCCCTGGCTACTAAAAGCACCTATCAAATCAGTATCGTGATTTCTTACTGGCTGAGGTTGATTAACTAAAGAGTTAGCAATAACTTTCATTATGGCTTTACCGTTTTTATTTTTTGATTTGAGATCACTCAAACGTGCCAAAAATCCATACCCACTATCTGAGGACAGTAAAAATTTTGAATCATTTTCTCCTGCCGTTAATCCCATAAAGACTGCTCCAACGGGTGGATTAAATCTACCCGTTAAAGGCTCCCCTTGGCCTCTTGCAGAAGGTAATCCATGAATTGCCGCAGTATAGCCTCTGCCGACGGAGTCAAAGAAAACGGCATCTTGTTCGGTTTTGCACTTTTCAGATTGCAGGAAGCCATCGCCGGCTCGATAACTTAGATCTAGTGGGGTTACATCGTGGCCTTTGGCGGAGCGGACCCAGCCTTGCTCAGAGAGCACTACAGTTACCGGTTCCGACAGGAGAATTTCTTTTTCTTGGAAAGCTCTAGATTCTTCTCTTTCCACTAAATCGGACAAGCGTGGTCCACCATGGATTTGCTTGTCTTCTTCGAGTTCCTTTTTTATTAAATTTTTTAAACGAGCCTTAGCTTTAAGGGTTTTTTCAATTCCTTTTTTTTCTTCTTCTAAGTTTTTTTGTTCCTGGGTTATTTTCTCTTCTTCCAGCTTCCCTAATTGTCTCAGCCTTAAATTTAAAATTGCCTCGGCTTGCTCGACAGATAATTTTAAATCAGTGATCAGCTTCGATTTCGGGCTTTCTTCATTTCTGATGATTTCTATCACTAAATCTAAGTTCAAATAGGCAAGTAAAAGTCCTTCTAAAATATGGAGCCTCTCAAGTATTTTCTCCAGTCTATACTTCAACCTCAAAGTTACAGTGTCGGCTCGAAATCGCAGCCATTCTTTCAATAACTCGACTAAGCCCATGACTCTAGGCCTTCCATTTAAGCCAATTGTATTCAGATTGACTCTATGATTTTTTTCTAGATCAGTCGTAGCGAACAAATGACTCATAACCCCCTCGGAGTCTACCCGACTGGATTTGAGAACGACTACTATCCGTGTCGGATATTCGTGATCTGACTCATCGCGCACATCTACTACCATCGGCAATTTTTTTGCTCTCATTTGATTGGCAATCTGTTCTAAAATTTTTGCCCCCGACACTTGGTAAGGCAGGGCGGTAATAACGATTTCGCCTCGGTCTGGTTCATATACTGCTCGAGCTTTTATTGCGCCGCGACCAGTTTCGTATACCTCTTTAATTTCTTCTTTGCTTGAAACTATATCGGCGCCACTTGGGAAATCGGGGCCTAGCACCAATTCTAGAACCTGATTTAACTCGGCTTTAGGATGATCTAAAATGTAAATACATGCGTTAATAATTTCATTTAGATTGTGGGGAGGTATATCTGTTGTCATACCGACCGCAATCCCCATACCTCCATTTAGCAAGACATTAGGCACTCGAGCTGGCAAGTGAACTGGTTCTTCAATTGTTCCGTCAAAATTAGGAATCCATTCGACCGTCCCTTGGTGTAATTCTTCAAGCAAAATTCTGGAGTAAAAGGTTAACTTGGATTCGGTATACCTCATTGCAGCGTAAGATTTTGGATCATCAGGCGAGCCCCAGTTACCTTGTCCATCCACAAGTGGGTATCGGTAAGAAAAAGTCTGAGCCATTAAAACCATTGCTTCGTAACACGCACTGTCGCCATGGGGATGAAATTTCCCAATGACTTCTCCAATAGTTCTAGCAGACTTTGAGAACTTTGCCTCAGGGGAAAGCCGAAGAGCGTTCATTGCGTGGATGATTCGTCTTTGCACCGGCTTCAATCCGTCACCGATAAATGGCAGAGCGCGATCGTTTATTACATACATCGCGTAGTTTAAGTAAGCCTCTTCAGTATATTCAGCTATCGATATTTTCTCAGTCTCTATATCCATTTTTTCCTTTTTTCATCTCTTAATACATTAGAGCTCAGCTAAATTACCTTTCTTCTCAAGCCATTTTCTCCTATCGTTTGACCTTTTTTTTGACAAGAGCATGTCTAAGAGCTCATCTGTAGTCTTTGTTTTTTCGAGCTCTAATTGGATCAGTCTCCTTGTTCCCGGTGCCATAGCTGTCTCCCGAAGCTGGGACGGATTCATTTCTCCCAAGCCTTTAAAACGCTGAACAACTACTTTGGTATTCTTATTTTCTTTTTGCAATTTCTGAACAAAGTGATCCCTCTCAAGATCATCCAACGCATAGTAAACCTCTTTTCCATGATCAATTCTGTAAAGAGGGGGCATCGCTACATAAACATGTCCGGATTTAACCAGAATAGGAAAATGTTTTACAAATAAAGCTATCAAAAGACTTGCAATGTGTAACCCGTCAGAATCGGCATCGGCGAGGATACAGATCTTTCCATACCTTAAATCCGAAAGGTCTTCGGAACCAGGATCGATGCCAAGCGCGATAGATATGTCATT
>CAJWLI010000040.1 GCA_913043075.1 uncultured Gammaproteobacteria bacterium | reverse complement strand
CTTCAAATATCAATTGCTCCTCGATCTCAGAAAACTGGTTATCGACAGCTGTTTCGCTGAGAAGTTGTTCATATTCATCTACGGCTTGAACAACCTCCGCACCTTTAGCCCGAAAATCATCAATCGACTGGGAGGGAATGAGCCAAAAGTAATTGAGAGTTGCATTAATAAAGTCGGAAGAAAAATATACAAGGGCCCTCTGAAGCTGTATCTTTTCTTTTTCAAATTGTCTGAGGTTTTCCGCAGATTTAGACCATCCTTGGGTGTTTAAAAAAAATATTGGTTGAGATTTATACTGTTCTATATAAGCAGAGGCCGTTTCTCTTACCAGGACAAAAGAGTAAAAAATCGTGGTAATTAGCAAAACTATTTGGATCCCTGCTAAGGGGAGAGGATATCGATCAAAGGGAGAATTTCTCTTAAAAGGGCCTAGCATATTCTTTCGGAATGCGTGAATAGCGTCATATTTACTGCTTTCATATAAGCGTTTCGCTAAAAGAATTCCTAAGTTTAAAACAAAATATCCATAAAATTGAGTATTTAGATAAATATTCATGGATACAATATTTCTGTTTAGTTGGTCGCCATTTCCCCGAAATTATCAATTGAATATATCGAATATTTATTCATATTTTAATTCTTCCTTGTTCCATAGCCGCACACAAGCACCTGAACAATTATCTGAATAGTCATTTCCTGTTTATTCAATTCATCGAGTGTTATTCGAGCCTGTTTGATTTTCATCCACTAAGACCGACAGCAACTCCTCCCTTGTAAAAGGCTTTAAAAGCCGCTCAAAAAAATTTTCCTCATTGAATTTCTCTAAATCGATATCATTCGATTTCAAGTCCATAAGCACTAATTTAATCCCCGAGTCTGGTCGGAAAGTTCTTACTAAATAGGAAAACTGGTACGCATCTAGGTCAGGCATCATGGCGTCTATCAGAATAAAATGAGGAGAAACATCGGAGATCAAAGAGAGCCCCTCAAAACTAGTACTGACTGTAAAAACATTTAATTTTGTCTCCTCAAGGAATTTTCTAGCAGTGCGCCGTATAGCGGGTGAATCGTCTATTATTAATACGGTTAGATCGGAAAGGAAAGTTTTCATAAAAAGAGTCTGTAAAGCCAAATCCTCGAGTTGAGTCCTCATCAATATGATGAAAAATAAATGGTACAATAATGAAGCTATTTTGCGTTAACGGTTTACATTAGAAATTCCGACAAAAAAAAATTAAAAAGACAAAATTTAGGAGATTCCATTGGGTTACAAACTTGGAGTTCTATTGGACCCACCGGACACCATAAATCCCCTCAAGGATACGTCTCTTGCGATCATGATCGCAGCACAAAAAAGAGACTGGGAGGTTTCATTTTTCTCTCTACAAGATTTGTTAATAGATAATGGCGACTTGTATATTTCTAGCCTCAGGGTCGAGCTCCATGAAAACGCTGCCAATTGGCATACTGTCCTCGAAACCAGGAAATCTTCCTCTAAATATTTTGATGCAATCCTGATCCGTAGGGACCCACCATTTGATATGAACTATGTTTACTCAACCTATCTCTTAGAGATTGCGGAGAGGCAAGGTACCCCGGTCCTAAATCGGCCGAGCAGCATAAGGGACTGCAACGAGAAACTTTTTGCTCTGGAATTCGCTAACTGCTGCCCCCCTCATATTGTTAGCAGTAGTAAAGAATCTTTGCGCTCGTTTTATGAGGATCATAACGACGTGATCTTCAAGCCGTTAGATGGAATGGGAGGCCAGTCGATTTTTCGTGCGAAGCCGAAAGAACACAACCTTTCCGTAATTTTAGAAAATCTTACTCAAAACGGACAAGTTCAAACGATGGGTCAAAAATACATACCAGAGATCGTTAGAGGAGACACCAGAATCATAATGCTGAATGGAGAACCAATCCCCTTTGGCCTTGCCAGAGTGCCCGCTAAGGGCGAAACGAGAGGGAATTTAGCAGCAGGAGGGACTGGAGAAGGTAGAGAATTAAACGAGCGCGATTTATTTATCTGCGAAGAAATAGGGGAGACACTTCGAAGCAAGGGGCTATATTTCGTTGGGATAGATGTAATCGGAGACTATCTGACAGAAATTAATGTGACCTGTCCTACATGCGTTGTAGAACTAAACAAACTTTTTGATCTCGATATAGGGAATGATTACATAAAGTTTATTGAAGAATATATTTTAACAAGTTGACAATGCGTATAAAGACGGCAGTGCTTCAAGGACAAAAATCTTTGTTTTTATTCTCCCTTCTTGCATCACTATCTTTGCATGGACTCGTTTTTACCTATCTGCCAAACACTCAAAAAAGCGAGAACATAATTAAGACTGAGTCTGTCGCCGTAGTTTTTATGGGATCAAAAAAAAATACAGCGCCCGTTAGAGAAACGGGATCGGATCCTACCGGATTTGATTTACAGCGTAATATTAAATCCCAAAGCATTGAGAAAAAGAAACTCCTTTCAATTGACAGCTTTTCGAAAGATATTCCGAAAAAATCGGTTTCAATAAAAATGAAGCAAGATTTTAATGCGATACTTAAAAACAGAATTCCCCAAATATCTAAATTAGAGAAAAACTTCAACAACCGAACTTTGACAGTCTCCAGTAAGGAGAAAATTCCACTTCATGCCCGCCTCTATCTAAATTCTTGGGAAAAAAAAATCGAAAAAATTGGTAATTTAAACTATCCGAAAAAAGCTACCAAAAATAATGTTTATGGATCATTGGAATTGCTCGTTTCTATTCTTCCGAATGGAGAATTAAACGAGATAAGGCTCATAGAATCATCTGGGCACCTGGTCCTTGATAAAGCAGCAATTTCAATAGTTAAAATGGCCTCTCCGTTCGCTCCGTTTCCCGAAGAGATGTTGCAGAGCGTTGATTTGCTTGAAGTAATTCGAATTTGGGACTTTCGAAAAAATGCCTCCCAGAGGTTCAAATTTAATGCCAGAAATTGATAACCTGTCAGGGCACTTTTTAAACTCCCCTGAAAATCAGGGATGTAGCTTTTGCTCGAATTCCTTAATCTGGACCACCAAACATAGTAATAGTGGATCACTCGGTTTAGTTGTCAAAAAGCCTCCCGATCAAAAAATGAGTATTAATCTAAGAATTAAGAACGACATTTTTACAACCGCGGTAACAATTCGGGGTTTTGAACCGATTGTTCTATTAGTACATACGCGAGATTTGAACGATACTAATTCTTTGAAAAGAGGAAAAGGAGACTTTCTATCAGAATATTCTTCGTCTTTGTTCCCTAGCAACTCTAGCTCCGAGGCAATTCGCGGGGACATTGGGTTCTCAGAATGGATCTCGGGACAGAACCAGAGTGAGACCAATACTAATATCTGGCTGGTAACTGCTTTTGACAGAAAAATATTTCGATATGTCTGATAAAGAAAAACTTTTCGCAGCAATAAACTCAATCGTTATCGATCTTAATCTGCTGTGTAGAAACGTTGGACACGACTGAATGAATTCAATAGTCATGAGTTTTGATTTTGGAATGAAAAGAATAGGAGTTGCTGTTGGTCAGAAAGTAACACAAACCGCCTCTGGTTTGGGGGTTGTTCAAGCTTTCGACGGAATCCCTAAATGGGACTACCTCGACAAAATAGTTTTAGACTGGCAACCAGAAAGATTTATAGTAGGGCTACCTATTAACATGGACGGAAGTAATAGCGAAATGAGCAAAAAAGCTCAAAAATTCTCAAGACGAATATCGAGCAGATACAACATTAGGAGTGAAATGTTTGATGAACGTCTAACCTCCTTTGAAGCGAGAGAGCATGATGGAAAAACTCATATTGACGCTATCGCCGCAAAAATAATACTAGAATCTTGGCTACGTGAGTAACACGGCGTGACTTTCGATCTAATAGAGGCGAACCTTAAGCGTGTTAGAGAAAATGTGCGCAAGGCCTGCGAAGAATCCGGAAGAAATCCCAATGAGGTTAACCTCTTAGCTGTATCGAAGAGCCAGAACATAGAAGTGATAGAGAGTGCATATAAGGTGGGTCAGAATAACTTTGGAGAGAACTATCTCCAAGAAGCAAAAGAAAAGATAGACCGTCTTCCCTTGGCTGACTGGCATTTTATCGGAGCCATTCAAAGCAAAAAAACAAAGGAAATTGCTAATAAATTTAACTGGGTCCACTCCGTTGATAGCGAAAGGCTAGCAAAGAGATTATCCGAGCAAAGAGATCCCAAGAAGGGAAAACTAAATATCCTCATACAAGTGAATACTTCGAAGGAACCTCAAAAAAGAGGAGTCCACCCGGACGAGGTATATTCACTGGCAAAAAAAATCTCTGTACTTTCCAATATTTCGTTTGCAGGTCTAATGACAATTCCTGCTCAAAGCCACAATGAATATGTAACCTCCAGTTGCTTTCGAAATTTAAGACAAATTAGTGAGCAAATAAGTTACCGCCTATGCCTGGAAAAGAGCCTGCATCTGTCTATGGGGATGAGTAACGATTATCTCTTAGCGATAAAAGAAGGTTCTACTTGGGTTAGAATAGGCACAATGATTTTTGGTCCTCGAGATAAACATTTATAGAGATTATTAATGGCAACTATTGCATTCATAGGAACAGGAAAAATAGCACAAGCTTTTATTAAAGGCTTGGCTGAAGCTAAATGGAATCTAGTAGCGTACGACCCCTCAACAGAGGCGCTGAAGTTAGCGGAGAAGCTTGGAGCAACCAGCGAGAAAGATAGTATCAGTGCTGTTAAAAAAGCTGAAACAGTTATTGTTTGCACCAAGCCAGAAAAAGTAACAACTGTTCTCAACGAGCTAAGTGGCGATCTTGGAAAAAAACTAGTGATAAGCGTCGCAGCTGGAGTGCCAACCCAAAAAATTTTGGCTGCTCTGGACAAAAAGATAGCGCTTGTAAGGGCTATGCCTAATACCCCTGCTTTTATTGGCAGCGCGATGACCGGTATTTTCGCGACTGAAGAAGTTACCTTAAATCAAAGACAAACTGCCCAACAAATTCTTGCTAGCCTAGGCAAGACAAGATGGCTAGAAGTTGAGGAAGACCTCGATATAGTAACCGCATTATCAGGCAGCGGCCCGGCTTATTTCTTCCTTCTCATGGAACAAATGATAGAGGCGGGTATCGCTGAAGGACTAAGTCCTGAGATTGCGAGGGAACTCGTTGTCGAAACTGCATTAGGTTCGGCGAAGATGGCTTCAATGAGCATTGATAATCCGAAAATACTGAGGGAGAACGTCACCTCTCCTGGAGGAACGACCGAAGCAGCTCTCGATGTTTTTTATGAGAGAGGCTTTGTGAAGACAGTCGCCGAGGCTATTAAGTCAGCGCAGCTAAGATCTAAAGAAATATCAGAAGATTGACTAAAAAAAAGCAGTTATTATTTAAAGAAACGAGACGAGACGAATGGGAACAAATCTTTTAAACGCCCTAATTTTTATAACTCAAACGATCGGAGGACTTTACCTCATGTTCGTTTTGATGCGACTCCTAATGCAGATTTCCCGAGTTGATTACTATAACCCAATCTCTCAAGGGATTATTAAATTAACGGATCCTCTCTGCGCCCCAATACGTAGGTTTTTACCATTTCTATGGCGAATTGACACTGCAACCCTTTTGTTAGCGATTATTTTGCAATTGATAATAATATGTCTCGTAATGAAACTGAGCGGTGGCTTGGTATTCGATTTGATCTACGTGGCATGGGCCTTAGTAGGGCTATCAGCACTCGCTTGTGATATCTATTTCTTCGCTCTCTTAATTTCAGTTGTTGTAAGCTGGTTAGCTCCTCATTCTAACCACCCAGCGATTGTTCTGATAAACGAATTGACCAATCCAATCTGTGAACCTGCAAGAAAAATAATTCCTCCATTAGGCGGCTTAGATTTTTCGATTATCATAGTCTTCATGGCTATTACCTTAATAGACCAGTATCTCCTAATTAAACCTCTAGCAGTGAGTCTCGGAATTCCTCGTGGATTGATTTTAGGGCTTTAATTGAGAATGAGAGCTTCAACTATCTTAGTGTCCCTTTTTTTATATACAGGATCACTCCAAGCTAATCATATAAAAGCCTTAGGTTATGAAATTAATTATTCTGCTTTTTCAGCGGCACAAATAGATAAAGATTTAATGCTGCGACACGAATTAGGATTTTCGGAAAAAGACCTCGTCGTAAATATCAACATATCGCCAAATCAAAAACCGGACGAAGTCTTGCTCACTGGTTCTGCGAAAAGCCTGTTAGGCGCCAAAATAGGAATGAGCTTTAAGAAGATTTTGGAAAAGGGCACGGTATTTTACCTCACATCTGTAGAAGCAAACGAGGACGACTTTGTTTCCTTCAACATAGAGATAACCTTACCGAACCAACAACAAATTCCGATTAAATTCGTTCGGAGATACGACTGATGGAATTTGTCTTTGCAAGCTCAAACGCAGGGAAGATAAGAGAAATTGAAGATTTAATCGGAAATCGATTTCAAATTAAGAGCCAACAGAACTGGGGGATTGCTCCTCCAGAAGAGACTGCCTCCACTTTTCTTGAAAATGCCCTGATTAAAGCGAGAAATGCTTCCTCTCTAACTGGGTTGCCAGCCATCGCAGATGACTCTGGGCTTTGCGTGGAAGCCCTCAACGGATTGCCCGGAGTAAATTCAGCTAACTATGCTGGATCAGAGGAGATTGACGCAAGAAATATGTCCAAGCTACTTGAAAATATGAAAGGAATAGAGAACAGAAGAGCCTTTTTCATATGTACCCTTATCGCTATTCGAGCTCCTTCAGACCCAGCCCCAATAGCAGTGGAGGGAAGATGGTACGGCGAAATCGCAAGAGAACCAAAAGGGAACCAAGGTTTCGGCTATGACCCTATTTTTTTTCTAGGAGAATTAGGATGCACGGCCGCTGAATTAGAAATAAAAAAGAAGAATAATCTCAGCCATAGAGCCAATGCTCTTAAAGATCTCATAAGAGAAATCGATGGAAACTATACCTCTTAGTCTTTACATCCATTTTCCGTGGTGCAAAAAAAAATGTCCCTACTGCGACTTTAACTCGTTAGAAATACAAAGCGATACGTCGGTCTCAGAATACGTTTCAGTCCTAGAAAGCGACCTAAAATCTGAATTGGTAAATGAAAAACGAAAAAAGCTAGTTTCAATTTTTTTGGGAGGTGGGACTCCTAGCCTTATTCCAGGTTCAGAATTAAATGTCCTCTTTAGAATAATTGCGAACGAATTTGAACTCTTGAATACAGAAATAACAATAGAGGCGAATCCAGGAAGCAGTGAGTTCTCAAATTTTTACGATTACAAACTTTTTGGCATCAATCGATTAAGCATAGGAGCACAAACCTTCAATGAAAGAACGCTAAAAAAACTTGGAAGAATCCATAACTCGTCGGATATAAAAAATGCTTTTGATCTAGCTAGAAGAGCCCATTTTAATAACATTAACATAGACATTATGTATGGGCTCCCAAACCAGACCATCTCTGAGGCAATTGATGATCTAGAAAAAACAATAGCTCTAGATCCCGAGCACATATCCTGGTACGAGCTAACCCTCGAACCGAATACAGTTTTCTTTAAAAATCCACCCAAAGTCCCATCGGACGTAAGAAAAGAGAGAATGTTTGAGCTTGGAAAGGAGAAGCTTTTAGCCGCTGGATATCACCAATATGAAATATCTGCTTATGCGAAACCAGGGAATCAATCAAAACACAATACTAACTATTGGGAATTTGGAGATTATCTAGGTATTGGAGCCGGGGCCCATGGGAAACTAACGAAAGCTAATATTGTCAATCGAACAAAAAAGACGAGAAATCCGAAAGATTACTTAAAGAATCGCCATTCTATTGTGAAGAAAGTAGATCCAGAAGAATTAGT
This sequence comes from uncultured Gammaproteobacteria bacterium, assembly GCA_913043075.1. Classification (GTDB taxonomy): domain Bacteria; phylum Pseudomonadota; class Gammaproteobacteria; order Pseudomonadales; family Azotimanducaceae; genus UBA9659. The sequence continues at coordinate 2,073 of CAJWLI010000040.1, read as the reverse complement.
TATTGAATTTCTAATGAACGCTTTAAGACTAATAGACGGTTTTGAGCTTTCCCTCTTCGAAAAGAGATGCCATCAGCACCGCTCCAACCTCAAACCTTTCCTTTTAAGGGCGCTTGAAAAAAACCTTATAGAGGTTAAGAGAGATAGAGTAACCCCAACTAAAAAAGGAAGTCTCTTTCTGAATGAATTAGTTTTGTTGGCTTAGCTTAAATGTAACGTCATATATTTCGTTGCCAAGAGCCAAACCTCTTTTTTCATATTTCGTAGCTTCCCTTTCTCGAGAATCTGCTCTGCTAAAATCCGAACGTGATGAAAAAAGATCCAAGGTGTAATTGAAATAGGACTGCGAATCTGTAGCCAAAACAAATTCTCCGTTTTTCCCCAATTTTTGGCTAAGCAACTCGATAAAAGTTTTGTTTATTAATCTTCTCTTAAGATGCTTCTTCTTCGGCCATGGATCAGGGAAAAAAAGTTGTACCCGATCCAAGGACTCGTCTTTAATCACTCTCTGGATAACTTCAACGGCATCTTCATAATATAACCTAACATTTTCTAACTGACTTTTTTGAAGGAGGCTAATGAGATTTCCTAGTCCAGGTAAATATACGTCTATTCCTATAAAATTAGTTTGTCGATTCGATTGAGCCTGATTATGAAGCGACACTCCCATTCCGAAACCAATTTCTAAGATAATCGGGCTTGATAAATTTAGAGTTTCCTGCAAAGCCGACCACCCACATGACGAGTCCAAGACGTAATCAGACCAATATTCTTGAATAGCTCTTTTTTGACCCGGCGTGATTCTGCCTTGTCTTCTTACAAAAGATCTAATACTTCGTTGCTCAGACAATTTTTTCTCTTGTAGCAAAAGCCAAGAAAAAGATGATCCAACCAATCACAAAAAAGCAACCTCCTATTGGCGTTAAAAACTCCAAATAGCCAAATCGGAAAAAAAAGTTAGCGTATAGGCTCCCACAGAAAAAAAGAATTCCTAACAATATAAAAGCCATACTGGTCTTGAGAAAAATATCCCTGGCACCATTACCTATCATTGCACCCTCGATTAGGACTACGAGCACATGAAACATATGATACCTTTGAGCGACCTGAAATCTATCGATGTTGCTAGGACCTAAACTTTCTGGGGGGAGATGACTACCTAGAGCTCCTAAAACCACAACAAGAGCCCCGAATAGGATATTAAGTAACATCATATTTTTGACACTTGAAAGTTTCAAGTCACACGTCTTGTTTCAACTTCTTCAACGCAATTTGCTCTAACTGTCTTATGCGCTCGGCAGATACTCCAAAGTGTTTGGAGAGACTTGAAAGGGTAGACCTAGGTTCATCTAGCCATCTTTTCTGGATAATCTCTTGCAGTCTTGCATCTAATTTAGAAAAAGCGGAAGCGAACTTTTGCTGCCGAACTTCTTTGAGGTCGTGGTTTTCGATAATTTCAGCTGGATCGCCATTGGCGTTCTCTAGAAACTGATTTGCGCCGAAAGCGTCTTCCTCTGAATCAAAAGCTTCATCATTGCTTTGAAGTCTTACTTCCATCTGACGAACATCAGAGATGTTCACACCTAAGTCTTCGGCGACCTCTAAAATTTCAAGCTCTGTAAAGGAGCCCAGGCTCTTCTTTTTACTCCTGAGGTTGAAAAATAATTTTCTTTGCGATTTGGTTGTCGCAACCTTAACTATTCGCCAATTCCGAAGAATAAATTCGTGTATTTCTGCTTTGATCCAGTGAACTGCAAATGAGACTAACCTAACGCCGTAATCTGGATCAAATCGTTTTATTGCTTTCATTAACCCCAGGTTCCCTTCCTGAATCAAGTCCGCCTGAGAAAGGCCGTAACCAGAATATGATTTCGCCACATAAACAACGAAACGGAGGTTTGCTAAGACTAATTGTCTTGCAGAATCTAAATTTTCTTCAGACACAAACTGATTTGCTAGTTCTTTCTCTCTATCTGCGCTTATCACAGGGATCGCACTAACTGCACGGACGTAAGCGTCTAAACTAATTCCCGGCGATAAAACCGGCGAAACGATTATGTCACTGCTCAAAGT
>CAJWLI010000039.1 GCA_913043075.1 uncultured Gammaproteobacteria bacterium | reverse complement strand
TAGTTTGGAGCAGCAATTATGGCTCTCTCAAATAAGCGAATTCCCTCATAAGTTTGCTTTATCGCTAAATGAGCTGCACCTAACAGATTCAATAAACCAGGATTGTTGGGAGCTTTTTCCATAAGGGCGATACCCGATTCGATCGTTTTTTCCATCTCGCCGTTGTTGTATAGCTCTATCAGCGAGCTAAGCGATGATTCTATAGAATTTTTTTCAGAACTTGGATAATCAGTCAAATCAGGGCCTCGGGGCTTTTCGAAAAGTACAAGTTTTACCGCTAAGATCATATCGCGTGACACTCAGAAAATTTGGTCCTTTGTTTTATTGCCGCTGTCTTCAATTCGTCTGGTATTTTAAAAAGCGCCCATGCGTTCAGTCTAATATGTTCAGGCCTAATAATTTACTTCTTTTTGAGGTCTGGGATTAAATCTCCAGTCGCCCATCCACCTATTTTCTCGGGTTTACTAAGCATTTTCGTTGCTGGCAGAATCTTTTTTTCGTTATCGAACAATGGGGAAAGGAACCCGCAAGCAAAAATCTGGGCCTCTATTGACTAAAACTATGCCCAATAAAATTAAAATATGATAAAATCTATTGAAAACAACAGGTTAGATGGTGCGAAAGGAGAGACTCGAACTCTCACGTCTTTCGACACTGGAACCTAAATCCAGCGCGTCTACCAATTCCGCCACTTTCGCAACAAGCCAAACCTACCCGTGATTCTCCACATTTTTGGGAAGCTCGTAAACTGGGGTGGACGATGGGGATCGAACCCACGACCACCGGAATCACAATCCGGGGCTCTACCAACTGAGCTACGCCCACCACTTTAAAGACAAATTGACTGGGGTTGAAAAAATTCTAACCCGCGCCACTGCCCCCTGATTTCAGTGAGCCGAGACCTGCATATATATTTCGTGGCTTTATCTTCGTCTTTTAAACGCCTCAAAACTTCGTCGAGGAGTCTACACTTCACGTCCACATCATTCAATTTTGTTTAGGGTATAAAAGCGACTCACTCCTTTACTTCGCAGAAAAAAATTAACCTCCCATCCTTAAAAACCTTTTTAACGGTTTTCAAATGATGGCTTCACATCGTCGACGGGAACCATCAAATGCTCCCACTCTGTATTCGGAAACATTACATAAGATCCTCCCGCGTATGGGTCCGATGTGATCTGCTTTAGAACCGCCCTCGGTAACAGAAACATCATATGGGGACCTGAATCGTGAAAGTGTCCAGTATTGGGACCTTTTACATGGTCATCCATTCCATAGCTTGCTGGCACATCATTATCCACGGGAACATCACCCTGCAGCATATAAGCCTGTCCGAACGGCTGATTTTCAATATCATTCGTCTTTCCAGCCATGAAGCGGTCGTTCCAAGCTAGCCAGACCTCATCCAGACAAGCTGGGTTGATGCGCTGAGGATCTCCTCCCGTATTACAGACCCACTGATTGGTGCCCTTTCGCAGAATGGTTCCATCATAATCTAAAATAGTTGCATCCGAGCTAATACTAGGTGGGCCCGCAGACATGGCTATTTTAATTAATGCGCTTTTTGAGTAAGGGGATGAAGACTTGGCTCCGCCCTCGGCCCAGATGTGGCTGGAAATGGCGAAAAGTAACAGTAATGCTAGGTATTTTTGCATGATTTTTCCTTAATGACATTCTCTTTGAAAACGCTACCATTGTTTTTTTTTGCTGACTGCGAGTCAAGAAATTTATAGTCTGCAACTAAACCCAAGTTCCAAGTGAAAAAAGCTGGGGCTGTTAATTCTTTTATGATTCAGCAGAGGTCTGATTCGCATACGCTTTAGAAACAAAGCTATCTATAAGGGTAATCACAATGTCAAATTCCTCATCTTCTAGAAGAGGAATTTTACTTGCGAGAATTTCAAAGCGCTGAGCACTAACCCTTCTTTTAGTCACAGAACGGAACTCGGCAAGCAGTTCTTCAGCGCCTATCTGAAAAGACCGACAAATAGCCTCGATCGCAGATCTCTTCGGGAGATTGGCTCCCATTTTCTCCCATTTCGCATAGCCAGCATGCTGAATAGCATACCCATTTTCAGTTATGAGCTTAGCTGCCTCTCTCAAACTCAATCCAACGGAACCATCCTTTTTTCTGAAATTTAGTCGAAGTTCGATAAGCTTCTGGGGCAAAGTAACATTTTTTTTCATTTAATTTGATTGCCATGCGACCTATGAATTTAGGAAAATGGTATCATTTGGTGTATATTTGTCTACTTTAAGTTTCCAAAAAATCTCATCTATAAAAACAGTTATGATTACTTATTTTCCCAGGCCTGCTATCACTAGATTCGGCAACTGGTCGTCTGACAGGAAGGCCCTGAATTCAACTTAAAAAAAAGGAAGAACCAATACAACCATAAATGTGATTTTAATAAAATCCAGGCTATCGAACGGTCTTGAACCTTTAACCAACGGCATAAAAGAGCTTGATTCTAAGCCTATATTTGCATCTCAGAGTGTCAGATTAATTCGCCCCTACAAATGCTCTATTCCTCGATTTCGATGATTTCATCCTTAGATAAAGTATCGATCACTTCAAACTGGACACGTTCTCTTGGAATCTCAAGCGTGTCTTTGATAATCCTGATATCCGTTTCAAGAATCGCGATCTGGTCTTGCAAAGCCGTGTTCTGATAGACCAGGAGAGTCATAATTATTGCTAAACACGCGTTGATTACGTTTTGCCAAGTCATCGATTTGATCTCCCTGATTTCTTTTTGATTGAGCGGACCTCCGAGTGGATTTAGACACTCTTTGAGCCCGTTTCATCATACTCCGTTTGGATCTTTTGCCCTACATTTGCATACCCCAAACGCAAGAAATAACCAAAGAGCTGGATTTGTCCTTAGTTGTAGGAGAGAAATTCGTGCTCTAAAGTTTGAGAGTATTTTTAAGCATCTTATTTTATTGCTAATTGGCGCGCCCGAAAGGACTCGAACCTTTAACCCTCGGCTTAGAAGGCCGATGCTCTATCCAGTTGAGCTACGGGCGCCTTATGAAGTGGAATATCCTCAGATGGCTCAAGAAATTGGTCGGGGTAGAGAGATTCGAACTCCCGACATCCTGCTCCCAAAGCAGGCGCGCTACCAGACTGCGCTATACCCCGATACTTCTGTGCCATGAAGCAGATAGAACTGGAACGCATTGTACTTATGACCAAAGTTTCAGTCAATTAAGGCAGACTACAATTTGTTTAATTAAAGCAATGTCTTAGAATGGGGTCATGAAAAGAGTATTTATATCTGACCTTCACCTAGATCAAAGCCAGACTATATTGCGGGACGCCCTAAAGCAATTTCTCGAAACCCACTGCTCGGATGCCGACGAACTTTATATCCTAGGTGATCTCTTCGAAGCATGGATAGGGGATGACGACCCGAGAGAGCATTCGAGAACTATCGTCGAAATGCTACGCTCTGTTACCTGTAAACTTTTTATAATGCACGGGAATCGAGATTTTCTGATTGGAGATAGATTCTGTCAAGAGACAGGCGCAGAACTTTTGAAAGATCCAAGCCTTATATCAATCGGCAACGAGAATGTTCTGTTGAGTCATGGTGATGCTTTTTGCACCTTAGATCAAAGCTATCAGAAATTGAGGCTCATTTTACGGTCAAAGGAATTTCAGAGAGACTTTCTTCAAAAAGAACTGAGAGAGAGAGAATTTATATCGAAACAAATGAGGGGAGAGAGCAGGAAACACACAGGAAACGTGGCCGAGGAAATCATGGATGTGACTCCTGAATCTGTGATACTTGCAATGGAAGATAATGATGTCCATAGACTAATACATGGACACACTCACAGGCCAGCGATCCATCAACATCGCCTTAAACATAGAGTCGGGCTTCGATACGTTCTCGGCGATTGGCGTCCCTCAACAACATTCTTGCTAACTAACGACACAAGTTACGAGCTTAAGAAATTCAATTTTAAGGTTTAGCCACCGGAACACCGCTATGAAACCTAAAGTCAGCATCTTCGGATTGTATTAACCTGCAATCTTCCTCTAGAAAAAATTCGATTCGCTTTTTTAGAGGAAAATCTTCGGAAATTGTTTCTGCTAAATCTAGGTAAACCCGAAAATGGCGTTCTTCGGATTTCAAAAGTTCCGAGTAAAACCTTGATAAGTCGTCCTCAAGGAGAGGAGCGAGCGAAGCAAACCGCTCGCAACTTCTTGCCTCCACAATCGCAGAAACGATCAAAGTATCCAACAGACGAGCGGGTTCAAAGGTGCGCACAGATTTTCTTAATTCACCAGCGTAACGTGAAGAACTTAGTTGGGTGTAATCAAGATTTCGTTTATTAATTAAGGTTACAACTTGCTCGAAATGTCGAAGTTCTTCTCTTGCTAGTTTTGACATCTGCAAAAGAAGTTTTGGTTTATCTACATACCTATACATCAGGTTTAGGGCCGTAGACGCTGCTTTTTTTTCGCAGTTTGCGTGATCAATTAGCAAAGTAGGGATATTTTGCTTCGCGGCCTCCAACCAAGAGGAAGGAGTCGAGCAGAACAAAAATTTGTTGATATTCATTAGCTTATACATGGGTCACTTAACTTTTACGCTCGCTTCGATTAGAATACGCGGGGGAAGAATCTACACTATTATACAGATTATTAGGGAGTTAAGGTGCTGGAAGCATATGAAAAGCACGTGAACGATCGTGCCAAAGAGGGCATTGATCCAAAGCCATTAGATTCAGAACAAGTAAGCCAACTGGTAGAGCTCCTGAAGGAAGGAGATTTATCAAATGGTCCAATATTAATGGATTTATTGGAAAACCGAATTCCGGCAGGAGTTGACGACGCCGCTTATGTAAAAGCAGCTTTTCTAGCCGATGTTGCAAAAGGAAAAACAGAATGCTCGATTTTGAGCAGAGAAAGAGCGACTGAACTCCTAGGAACTATGCTCGGCGGCTATAATATTGAACCCCTTATTGAGCTGCTAGATAGCGATGACAAGATTGCGTCTAAAGCTGCCGCGGGATTATCAAAAACCCTCCTAATGTTCGATGCATTTCATGATGTGGTAGAGAAAAGCAAATCTAATAAGTTTGCGATGGAGGTTCTGAAGTCTTGGGCCGCTGCGGAATGGTTTACTAGCAAACCTGAAGTGCCCGAAAAAATCGAAATCACTGTTTTCAAGGTAGACGGTGAAACCAACACGGATGACCTCTCGCCAGCGGGCGACGCTTGGAGCAGACCTGACATACCGCTTCACGCTAAGGCAATGCTCATTAAGAGGATGGACAAGCCTCTTGACTTAATAGACCAATTAAAAAATAAGGGAAAACCCCTTGCCTATGTTGGTGACGTCGTAGGAACCGGTTCCTCTAGAAAATCAGCAACCAATTCAGTTCTTTGGCATATGGGGAATGACATTCCGAATATTCCTAACAAGAGAGACGGCGGGGTATGTCTTGGAGGGAAAATCGCACCAATTTTTTTTAATACCATGGAAGATGCAGGCGCGCTGCCAATAGAATGTGACGTTACAAAAATGAAAACTGGAGACACGATTTCTATCTTTCCTTACGATGGCAAAATAGAAAACGAGGAAAGAGAGATTATCTCGTCTTTTAATCTATCTTCGCCGGTCCTCCTTGATGAAGTTCGCGCAGGCGGCAGAATTCCGCTCATAATAGGAAGAGGACTAACTGATAGAGCGAGAGAAGCCCTATCCCTGGAACCATCAGACGTTTTCCGTAAGCCGGTTGCTGTCTCTCAAAATAAGAAGGGTTTTACTTTAGCTCAAAAAATGGTCGGAAAGGCGTGCGGGGTGGAAGGAATAAGTCCGGGCACCTATTGCGAGCCAAAAATGACCACCGTAGGTTCCCAAGACACCACCGGGCCAATGACTAGAGACGAACTTAAAGAGCTAGCCTGTCTCGGTTTTTCAGCCGATCTTGTTATGCAGTCATTTTGCCACACAGCCGCCTATCCGAAACCTGTTGACATAGACACACAACATACTCTACCCGATTTTATTAAGACGAGAGGTGGTGTCGCTTTGCGTCCTGGGGACGGAATCATACACTCATGGCTCAATCGCATGTTATTGCCAGATACTGTTGGAACTGGGGGAGATTCGCACACCCGCTTCCCTCTTGGAATTAGCTTCCCTGCGGGGTCTGGACTAGTGGCCTTTGGCGCGGCTCTTGGGGTAATGCCCCTGGATATGCCGGAATCCGTGCTTGTTAGATTTAAAGGCGAGATTCAGCCGGGAATCACCCTGCGAGATCTCGTAAATGCTATCCCCTACGCAGCAATTCAGCGAGGCTTGCTGACGGTAGCAAAAGAGGGGAAGAAGAACATATTTTCCGGAAAAATTTTGGAGATCGAAGGCCTACCAAACCTAAAAGTCGAACAAGCCTTTGAGATTAGCGACGCCTCTGCGGAACGCTCGGCCGGAGGATGTACGATAAGACTAGGGAAAGAACCAATAATTGAATACATTAGCTCAAATATAACTCTACTAAAATGGATGATCTCGGAAGGATATGGAGATGCGAGAACAATAAATCGTCGTGTAGAGTCCATGGAAGCGTGGATCAAAAAACCTGAACTCATGGCGCCAGACGAAAACGCTGAATATGCCGAAGTTATAGAAATCGATCTTGATGAAATCAAAGAACCGCTGCTAGCCTGTCCTAACGATCCAGACGACGTCAGACCGCTATCAGAAGTTTCCGGTACAAAAATCGACGAAGTTTTCATAGGTTCGTGCATGACCAACATCGGCCATTTTAGAGCTGCCGCGAGAATGCTTTCTAAGGCAAACTCGATCCCGACACGGCTCTGGATTTCGCCTCCAACAAAAATGGATGAACATCAGTTAATGGAAGAAGGTATATACAACATATTTGCACAAGCCGGCGCAAGAACAGAAATGCCAGGTTGTTCGCTTTGCATGGGGAACCAAGCTAGAGTTGCTCCAAATACGACTTGCGTTTCAACCTCAACAAGGAATTTCCCCAACCGCCTTGGTGATGGAGCCGATGTTTATTTGGCGTCAGCTGAACTCGCGGCAGTTGCAAGCATTACTGGTCGGCTGCCAAGCGTCACAGAATATCTAGATTATGCAAGAGATCTGGACTCGCTATCCGAGGACATTTATCGATATTTGAATTTCCATGAGATCGAATCATTTCAGAAAGCGGCTGAAACTATGAGAATCCCCTCGGTTAACATTGTATCGGGGTAATCTTTAATCTTGGTTATGGATTTCAAGAAGTTTTTCTTGGGAGGTTTTTTTCATGGGACCGAGCTGAACTCGAGCGTCGCTTAAGGTCTGAAAGTATTTTTCACTCAGAGCTCCTGTCACGTATTCTCCGCTAAAGATAGAGCAATCAAACCCGTTAATTTCAGGGTTGATTCCAGAAGCACTGGCAATAAGATCATCTAAATCCTGATAAATCACCCAATCGGCGCCTATATATCTAGCGACCTGTCCTTCATTAACATCATGAGCAATGAATTCGGAAGCTGCAGGCATATCGATACCATATACATTAGGGAATTTCACGGGCGGCGCAGCTGAGGCGAGATAAACTTTTTTTGCGCCTGAATCCCTTGCCATTTGAACTATTTGCTTTGAGGTCGTTCCTCGAACTATAGAATCATCAACTAGTAATACATTCTTTCCTCTGAACTCAAGCTCTATGGGACTCAGTTTTCGGCGCACAGATCTATTCCGTTCTTCCTGACCCGGCATTATGAAGGTTCTTCCAATGTAACGATTCTTAACTAAACCCTCTCGGTATTTTACACCCAAGCGATGGGCCATCGGCAGCGCAGCTGTGCAGCTTGTATCCGGTATTGGTATTACAACGTCTATGTCATTATCGGGGTAGATCCTCGTTATTTTGTCCGCGAGTTTCTCACCCATTTTTAGCCTTGCTTTATAGACTGACACTTTGTCTATTACTGAGTCCGGCCTAGCTAAATACACATATTCAAAGATGCAGGGCGTATAGCGCGGTTGGTCAAAGCATTGTTTAACGGAAACATTTCCTTTCGTATCAATAAAAACGGCTTCACCAGGCATCACATCCGAAACAGGTTGGAAGCCTAATACGCTTAAAGCAACTGACTCAGAGGCTATCATAAATTCCTCGGCCCCACCCTTTCCTCTTTTCCCGTAAATTAAAGGACGAATCCCATTAGGATCTCGAAAACCTACAATACCGAAACCTGTTATTAGCGCCACAACTGCATAAGCACCATTAACCCGGCTGTGAAGAGCTCTTACGGCCGAAAAAATCTGATCGGCAGGTTCTTTATCTCTGTCACCTTTTTGCAACTCATCTGCAAAAACATTTAAAAGCAATTCCGAATCTGAATCGGTATTTATATGCCTACTATCAGTTTGAACAAAACTCTCTAAGAGCTCGGGGCCATTTAATAAGTTGCCATTATGAGCAAGCGATATTCCAAAAGGAGAATTGACATACATCGGCTGAGCTTCAGCGGCACTCGCAGATCCTGCTGTAGGATAACGAACATGTCCGAGACCTAAAGTTCCTTTAAGCATGTCGAAATGCCGGTGCTGGAACACGTCTCTGACAAGACCATTTTCTTTTCGAAGGTTCAATCGATCGTTTTCGCAGGTTACTATCCCCGCAGCGTCTTGCCCGCGATGTTGGAGAATAGTCAATGCATCATAGATATCTGAAAAGACTTCGTCTCTAGCCACTATTGCCACCAACCCACACAAATCAAACTCTCCTTAAAATAGTTCTTTTAATAAACCGATGGAGGAGCATCCCAGAACAACCCCCACACAAAATCAAAGATTTCGACAAACTGAGGCACAAAAACGGAACTCTCGTACCAAATTGAATACGTTTGGGGCACGAAGAATCGGCTAACAACGCAGGCTACTGCAACTATTGTCGTGCCCTTAGCTAAGCCAAAAAGGCCACCAAGTAATTTATCAAAACCCCTAAGACCACTGGCTCTCAGCACTTCATTCATCAGAGAAGAAACCAAAGAGAAACATAACATCGTGCCTATAAAAAGCAGAAAAAAACTCAATGGAAAAGAAAAAAACTGTGTCCCTAAAGATTTAAAGAGAATCTCACTTAATTCAGACACAAAAGTAATAGAAATAATAAAAGATGAAACCCAGGCTAGTATAGAGATTGCCTCTTTTACTAACCCCCTCCAAGTTCCGATAAAGAGAGAAATAACCAGGACTCCGCCAATTACAAAATCTATCGTCGCCAAAGTCACCCTCCGAACAGATCAGCGTCCTGTTCTACCCTATGACGCACTATGTTTCCTCCCAACCCAAATTTTTTTTTTATCTCTACTCTCATGTCCATTAGGGCACTTTTGTTGCTTAACGGGCCTACAAATACGCGATACCAATCACCTGTGCTTGATCTGCCGCTCAATATATACGAACGATAATTCTGCTCTCTCAACCTTGCTCTTAATCTAACCGCATTCTCTTGTTCTTGAAAACTTCCTAGCTGCAGAGCCCAATTTACGGGAAGGTTGTTTTGGTCCAACATAAAATCTGCTTTTTTTGAATAATCGTTTTCATCAGCGACCTCTGAGGGAAGTTTTCTCGCGCTGGCTTTTTCCATGTCAGAGATTTTTTTTTTAACGTTCTCAATTGATTGCAGGCCTAGCTCAATTTTTGGTGGGTCTGAGAGTTCGTCATTGTATTTGGATCTATCTTTTTCATTGCCGTCAAATAATAAGGGGAAAAAAATGATCGCTAAAGATATAAAAACCAGGGAACCAACCAACCTTTTTTTAAATTGCTCATCCATTTCTTACCTCTTTAAGTCCAAACCTGGAGCGCTGCGGAAACAGCAAAAAAAGATCCGAAAACCACGATTAAATCTTCATTTGAGACTTTTTTTTCAACAGCAGCGAACGGTAGACTAATATTATCATATGTTGTTGCCTTGGATCTCTCAGGTTTTGAGAGGAAGCTAAGTAATTCAGAAGCGGGCAGAATCCGAGAA
>CAJWLI010000038.1 GCA_913043075.1 uncultured Gammaproteobacteria bacterium | reverse complement strand
GAACTGGGAGATGGCGATGGGTCTTAATTTACAAGCTATGGAAAAGATTACTGCAGACGTTCAAATGAAAGATCTTAAATGGGTTGAGGTAGGAGAGGGATCCTACTTTAAGGTGTTAACAGTTCATGAGCCAACTAACACTGTAGCTTTTAGTTATAAGATGGATGGGGGCGCTCCAGACTTCCCCTCACATTTTCATATCTGCAGAGCCATGGCTTGGACAGTGCGCGGTTGGTACGGATATCGTGAGTCTAAGAACCCAGTTGAGAGTCGAATTTTGACTGGCATGTTTTCTTACGAAGCCGCGGGCTCATTTCATACTCCCTTTAGTGACTGTCCGGAAGGTTTTGAGACTGTTGGAATTTTTGAGGGAGATACTGAGGTTCTTCTTCAAAATCACTCGGAACCTGATCCAAATTCAGAGAGGATAGGGAATTTAACGGTGAGTGATTTCATCGATTGGTCTAGCTCCTCTACCCATATAGTCCATGCTGATGGAGCCATATCTGGAAATCCTACGTTCAAATACGACTTTACCGGGGGCGTGAATGCCTTTAGTTGAAAGGAATCCTTTTCTCCGTTTTGGATTCAAGTTTTGAAAGATAAGAAAAGAATATTAACTGGTGTAACGACTAGTGGTACTCCCCACATCGGAAACTTAGTGGGAGCAGTTTTGCCCGCAATAGAAGCCAGCAAATCGAAAGACACGGACTCCTTTCTTTTTTTGGCAGATTACCATTCGTTGATAAAAAACCACGAACCTGAGCTTACGCATAGTTCAAGCTTTGAGGTAGCTGCTACCTGGCTGTCCTGCGGTCTAGATCCTAAAAAAGTCACTTTCTACAGACAGTCGGATGTACCACAAATCATGGAGTTGGCTTGGGTTCTTGGATGTCTCACAGCCAAGGGATTGCTTAACCGCTCTCATGCCTATAAAGCGGCTGTGGCGAATAATGATCAAGAGGGTTCAGCTGACCCGGATCGCGGAATAACCATGGGCTTATTCAATTACCCTATTTTGATGGCCGCTGACATTCTTATGTTTAATGCCGATCTAGTGCCTGTCGGGAATGATCAGAAGCAGCATCTAGAGATGACTAGAGATATAGCTAACAGATTTAATCACCACTATGGAAAGATTTTTACTATTCCTGAGGATCAGATTAGCGACGAAGCTGGCATTATTCCTGGATTGGATGGCAGGAAAATGAGCAAAAGCTACGGGAACATAATTCCAATTTTTACCGATACAAATAATTTGAGTAAGCTCATTAAGAGAATTAAAACTAATTCATTGGAGCCTGGTCAGCCAAAGCAGCCATCGGGCTGCAATTTATTCAAAATCGTGAAAGCGTTCGGAAGTGCTCAGGAAATCGAGGATATGCGTCGGAGCTACGAAGAGGGACTCGGTTGGGGTAAAATCAAGGAAGTTCTTATTGAAATTATTGATAATAGGTTGAGGCCATTCCGCGAGGAATATCAGAGAATCATATTGGACCGCCATTACCTCGAAATTACTTTAAAAGAGGGAGCTGAAAAAGCGAGAGCGGTTGCTGATCCTGTTTTGCGAAGCGTTAGAGGGGCTGTGGGGATAAAGGGTTTTTAGATAAGCCGGGGCTTTTTAAAGAGTTACTTCTAGTTAAGTCATCTTAGCTTAGGAACTACTGCCAGGGTCTTTTCCGATTTCGCCTTGATCTTGATCTGAACTAGACTCCGACTCTTCGTTCTCGGCTTCAATCCTCAAAAACCCCAAGGGAGATAATTCATTATCTAGGTTAAGAATTTGAGAAATTTCTTTTGAGGTGTCGTCTGCTAACGCAATAACTCGAATTTTTGTCAAATGTGCAGACTGATATCTAGCACCCAAATCATAGAAAAAATTTGTGTATTTCTGAGGAAGATAAACTATAACTAGGCCGCCCACGGTTTTTACTGCTTTATAGGCACTCGAAAAGCCACCAGAATCTATGCCTGCTGTCCCTGATTCTTGAAAACGCTCCATGTCCTTGGCTCCCTCAATGAAAGTCATATCAATGAAGCCCGTCAATCTTGCGCTAATTAATGCTCTCAGCTTTCTTATTTCACGAGGATCGCCACTAAGTTTTGGCATTTGCTCGTAAAAAGATTTGGCTTTTTTTCGTTCTTTTGTTTCTTTTAGTCCTTTGAACAGAGCCATGGTTATTTAAGCCTCGTTCTTAACTTTGTTGCTGTCTCGGTAAGGATTTGGCTTATTCTTGATTCAGAGACTGAAATTACGTCTGCGATCTCCTTGAGGGTTAGCTCCTCAACGTAGTACAAAGACAATATTAACTGAGAGCGCTCGGGAAGATCTCCTATCAGCGTTTTTAGCTCATCGAGAGTCTCTTGTTTTTCTAAAACATTTGATGGCTCAGATGCCTCGTCATATTGATCTGGAACCAAATCTGGGCTTGCATCGGAGCTCACTGAGTCGCTTCCCTGCGCTATCAGCCTTTCTTTTTCATAAGTCTCGATATCTTTTCCTAGGTATACCGCAACTTCCGCGCTAGCAGGGTTTCGGCCAAGATGATTTGAAAGATGGGCTATTGCTGCGTTTTGTTCTCTTTTTATATTAATGGTGGTCCGTGTCGCAGGAGAGAGTCTGCGCACCTCGTCGAGCATGGCTCCCCGAATTCGTGTCCTAGCAAACTGATCAAAAGTAACCCCTCTCGTATCATCGTAAGAGCTGGAAGCCTGCATTAGCCCTTCAAGTCCCGATTGCATCAAGTCTTCGACCTCAATATTTGCTGGAAGGCGAGTTTTTAGATAAAGCGCTGTCCTTTTGACCAGGGAATAGTGTTCTGGCGTTAGTTTAAGCGTTTCTTTACTTGCAATCTGGAGATACTGGTCTATGGTCATTTTTGAACCAGAATAATTATTTATTGAAGTTGAATCTTAGAACAGCAGGATCATTTTGAATAGTCATGATGAATTATAAGTTTTTCTCCACAGCCATTGATATTTCAACGAAATTTTTCCAGGATCTGCTACCAGGAAATGCCTTTGGCAATGGTTCTCTTTTTATGATCGACATTCGGATGTCTGGGTCTTCTAGCAATGTTCCCATAAACCCTATGGGCTCTCCTAAGAAAGACATACAAAGCCCGTTCATCTTTTCGTAAAGTTTCCGACCTGATTCACTGTCTCTGGAACGGTTCGGTAGAAGAAAGGTTGAGGCATTGCTTTTTCTCTCTTTCTGCAGCTTTATTACTCCATAAGCGTCTGCTATCGATGAGGGTTCGTCTACCATAACTATTAAGCACAGATCACATGCAGCAAGCATCTCAGTATTCTGGTGAGAAATGCCTGCAGCAATATCAAATATCATGTAGTCATCAGAGCTTTGGTTGCGAAGATTTTCTATAAGATTTGCTATGCTCGGTGTTGGTAGATTGGCAAGCGAGCTGTCCCCTGATGCGCCTGGAATCAGAGTCATCCCGCCAAAACAAGGGATCTGGACGTCTTCTAGCTTTGCATCATTAAACAGGAAATCGGCAAGAGACAGTTTTGGTGTGACACCTAGAAACAGCTGAGCATTTGCCAGGCCCATATCTGCATCAAGCAAAGAAACTTTTCTTCCTAAACTTTGCAGAGCAAGCCCGATATTAACGGCCGTAGTCGTTTTGCCGACCCCGCCTTTCCCGCTGGCGACTCCAATAAATTGAACCAACTGTTCCTCCTATTTACTTCCAAGGCCCGGTAGCCGTGCCATTTATTTCCACGCCAATGTCCGCTAAAGAGTTTAACGCAGAAGGCAGGTCAGAGCATAGATCTAGACGAGTGAGGATTAACGGAGATTGTATCTTGTATGTTTCGGAAAAGAATTCATCGCTATTGAAGATCTGATCCGCTCCGCTGCAAATCATTGCAGCACTTTCTTTCATAAGCGAGTGCTCAATTACTTTTTGGGTAAAGGTATAATCAACCTCTATGAATATTCGATTAAAGGAGCCCTTCATTGTAGCAACCTTATCTAATATTGAAGCGTTCTCGCTAACTAAGAAGCTATGTTTCCACCTTGATAAAACAGACATCAAGCTCTTGTCATCATTAATATTTCCTAAGGCTATCACCAGTGCCTCGTCTCCTTCCTGACAAATTTGGTCGAGAAGTCGCTTTATTATTTCGGTTTTCCCCGAACCTGGTTTCCCCATTATAATGTTGACGTTTTCCCACTTAGTGTACTCCTCGATAGGTGCTAGATTAAATCCACACGACTCGATTTTCTTATCAATTTCAGAAATGCGAAGAGCTTTCTCTCTTTCTTTTTGCTCTTTAATCTCAAGCATTGTGCTTCTTATATCCGCGATTTCAGAGTTTAACTTCTCTATAACGGACCAAGGATTCTTTCCGTTGTTCCGCGAGCTCGATTTTTCAATGTCACTATTAGAATTTGCTTCTAACGCATGTTGGAAAGCCTCTGATCTTCCTTTTTCCTTACTTGGCGTCTCATAAGCGTCTTCTTTCTTGCTGACCCCAACAATCACTTCGGTTTTATTCCCCACCTTGTCTGAAGAAATTATAAGGGCTTCCTCTCCATGTTCACTCTTTATTTTCTCAAGAGCTGTTTTAGAATCAATTTCTAGGTATCGTTTTAGTTCCATTACTCTTCAACTCCGTTTTCTGATTTTTCTTCAAGTTCAATCGTTTGAATAATTTTTATCGATTGATCGTCGGGCACTTCTCGATATGACAAAACTCTTACTTCTTGGCTTGCGCGCCTTAACAATTTGGCAAGCCAAGGACGTAATATCGGAGAAACTACAAGGACCGCTTCTTTTTCTGCTTCTTCTAACTGTTTTATTGATTGAGAAATAGCGGAAAAAAAGCTTTCGGATAAGTTTGGTTCCAAGGCAACCTCATCAATACTTGTTGCAGATCGAACTAAATCTGAGAGCAATTGCTCTAAACCAGGGTCCAAGGTCAATACTTCCAGAGTCGCTTGCTCCTGGCTTGCTTCTTGAACAATTAGACGACCCAACCGAATTCTAACCATTGCCGTAAGTGCCTCTGGATCTTTTGTATTGGCTACGCCCTCTGATACAGTTTCTAGCAATGTCCGCATATCTCTTAACGGAACGCCTTCAGCTAGCAAGTTTTGCAAGATTTTCACAAATGAACTAAGTGGTAGTTGTTCTGGAATGAGCTCCTCAAGCATTTTCGGAGATTGCTCTCCTATTCGATCCAGCATCTCTTGAGCAATGTCGAACGTCATAAACTCGTCAGCGTTCGCTCGCAGGATCGAATTCAAATGGGTAGCTATGACTGTGCTAGGGTCAACGACCGTATAGCCTACTGCTTGAGCATATTCTTTGTCTCCCTCGTCTATCCAAACGGCCTCTAGACTAAATGCGGGATCCTGAGTCTTAATTCCATCTACTTCTTCAAGAACCTGGCCGGGATTTATTGCAAGTTCTTTTCCCATCTCTATTTGCCCGGAGCCTCGTGATGATCCATTTAAGACTATTTTGTAGTTGTTGGGAGCGCTATCTAAGTTGTCACGTATCCTTATCGTTGGGAGTAAAAATCCAAAATCTGAAGACAATTTCTTTCTAATTCCTTTTGTTCTTTGCAAAAGCTTGCCATCGTGGCTTTCATCTATCAGCGGGATAAGTCCGTAGCCCAACTCGATTCCTATTACATCTACTTGACTTGCGTCATCCCAATCCAAATCAAGAACTTCCTTTGAAGTTTCTTGGACGATTTCATCCCTTGCTTCCTGCTCTAATTTTTTGGCACCCACTCTCTTCAAAGAGTAAGCCAAGCCGATTGCTGAAAGTCCCAAACTTAAAAAAACGGCATTCGGCATTCCTGGAATTAAGCCGAGTATCGTAAGGGTGCCCCCAGCAAGTCCAAAAGCGAGCGGGTTGCCCAGCTGTTTTGTAGCTTGCTCAGGTGCGGACTCGTCGGTGGTTACTCGCGCAACTATGATCGCTGTCGCAAGTGACAAGACGAGGGCGGGTATTGTGGCTACAAGCCCATCACCAATCGTTAGCAGAATATAAGCTCGTGTAGCTTCGTCAAAAGAGAGGTCGTGTTGCAGCATCCCGATAGTCAAGCCGCCGACAAGATTGATCAATAAGATTAAAATCGCTGCAACAGCATCACCGCGGACAAATTTTGACGCGCCATCCATAGACCCGAAGAAGTCTGACTCTTGTGCAACTTGCTCTCTCCGTTGCTTTGCTGTTTCTTGATCTATCACTCCAGCATTTAGGTCAGCATCGATGGCCATCTGTTTTCCCGGCAAAGCATCAAGGGTGAACCGAGCTATTACTTCGGATATGCGCCCGGCCCCTTTTGTAATAACGATAAAATTTATGATCATTAAGATCGCGAAAACAATGAAACCTACTGCGTAGTTGCCACCGATAACAAATTGCCCAAAAGCCTCAATTACTTTTCCGGCTGCATCCCCTCCCTGATGTCCTTCTAAAAGCACTACTCGCGTGGAGGCAACGTTTAAACCTAGCCTCAAGACAGTCGCGAAAAGAATAACCATCGGAAAAGACGAGAAGTCCATTGGGCTAGAGGTGTTTATAGCGACCATTATGATTAGCAGCGCCAAAATAATATTGAAAGTGAAAAAAATATCGAGCATAAAAGCGGGTAGCGGTAACACTAGCAAAGCAATCACCATCAGCACTGCGGCCGGGATCGCAAGAGAAGTTGCTAACGAAATTGCTGAACCACTTGTAATGAAGTGTCGGAAACTCGTCAAAATATTGAGGGCAAAGTCCACTTTAATGCCTTATCGTTTGATTAATTCGTCAATCGCCTATTTGAATGGGCGGTCTGAGGGTAAGTTTGCAGGTTCTATGCCAACCGCTAGTTTTCATACTAATCGCAAGTTTTGATTAAAGAATTACAGGAATTTACCGACTTCTATAGTGTTGAAGAAATGGATCTCAAAGATGTGCCTGCGTACTTTTAAAATATTGTTTCTAACGGTCCCGTTTATTCTTGCGGGCTGTGTGCAGAATTATGCTCCTTCAATACCCGATGGCTATTCTCAGCCTATTTATGGGGTGGGTTATGCGGTAATCGAAGTTCAAAATGGTTCCTCTGTAGAGGAGAAACGACTTATGGCAGTTAAAGCCTCTAAGTTAGAGGCATACAAATCTTTGGTAGAACAGCTCTATGGCCAATACGTTGAGGTGAGCGGTCAAATGACAAATTCAAGGATCGGAGAAGAAGTCTTCAGATCTCGGGTAGAGGGTATCATCTACGGTGCTCAGTTAGTCGAGATTAAGCCGATTGGTGAACATAGTTACGAGACGACCCTCAGGCTTGGTGGTGACGAAATAGACGATATGATCGAATTGTCGCAAGCAAACTCTTCTTCAAAGATAGATTAAGACATGCTTAACTTTTAGAGTTCAAGCCGAATTCGCGACAGGAACACAAGATGAAACTCGCAAGTGTCTTTAAAATTTTTTCATTGACCGCCTTCTTTATGTTTGCATCAATTTCTGTCGTCGCCTCGGATGATCTTCCATCTCACACGCTCGAGGAAATAAAACAGTCTCTTATATATCAAGGAATGAATGAAAAAGGTTATTTTCGTTCTGTTGGCTTTTTAAATTCTGGGAAAATGGAGAGTGAGTCGACCGTTTATGTCTCGAAGTTTTCTCCCGAAATTCTTCCGATCAACGAGTTCGTCATAAGCGAATTTAGGCCCTCAGAATGCAGGACGGCCCTAAAATCTCAAGTTAGCACTGCAGAATCCCCTAGATCCTATTACGATTCGAGACCAACTCCAAAAATAGGGTTCAATCACGTTAGCGTCATTCCCGATGGTGCTTCGGTGGAAATTCAGAACATTGCTTCTGCTCTTGCAAAAATTTCTGAAGAATCTGTAGCGGTCCTGCCTAATCTTGAAATTAGTGCAAAAATGAGATCGCGCAGCAGCTATGAGAATTACTTTTTGAATACTTCGGATGTTTATGATGACCCGGCCCCATTTCAAATTATATCGACGGCCACTCTCGGCGAAAAAGGGAAAGGTAAAAGTAAAGTCCCTCTTATTCGTTTTTGGGATGTCCCCAATTATCTGCGCGGTTCCGTTGAAGTTTTAGGAAAAATTACTCTGTTAAAGGATCAACAATTTGTAGAGGCCTGGAACTGGGAAGTTTCTATCCCGTCAGATAGTGTGGGATGGTCGGTACCAGCTTTAGTTTCGAAATTAGAGTTAGTAATTGGAAGTAAAATTGTTGATAGCTTAATTGATGTTAACGCTTTGGTCAGGTGTTCCCCGGAGATAAAGCTTGTGGCCACAGCGCAAAAAGACAAATATTTATTAAACGCCGGCAGTTCCTCGGGCTTGAGTGTTGGCGACTTATTTGTTCTTATTCCCGAAGCTAAAACTTTTAGGAATCGTGGTCTAATAGCGGGCGCTGAATTATCGAGGATTGTGGAGGTAGCAAAGCTAAATAGAACCGAATCAGAGTTAATAGTTGTAGATGGAAAAGAAAATTCGGTTGATGGCATGACTTTTTTAGCAAAATCTATGGAAACTATTTAATGAATAACTACCTTGCGGGGATTTTTGTTCTTGTTCTCCTTTGGCTCACTGGCTGCTCGAGTATTCCTTCTGGTGCTCAGGTCGGGGAATCGGATATCAATGAGGCGACTGGCAGTGATGACACTCTCGAAGAGGTTCTGAAAGAAACTGGCTTTATCAAAGATGAACAGTCTGCGCCGGTTGCTCAATTTGATCAGGAGGCTCTAGAAAAAGCGCTTTCTCGAATGTTGGGCGATTTGAAGGGGCAGGCAGAGCAAATTGCAAAGGAGAGCGACTCACTCATACTCGACACTGATGGCCGTTATGTTATTAAACGCGGAGATAGTCTTTCAGAAATATTAGAAAAAATAGCTAACGGATCTAACATTAACTTGAATTTACTCAAAAGAGCTTTTGTTGCCGCTAATCCTAAAGCTTTTAAGAGAGCTAATCCTAATTGGATGTATGCAAATGCCAGGCTAAGGTTTCCCGAAGAAAAAGATTTCAGGAAGATCCTTTTTCGCAACGTGAATCAGCAAGAAACAAAAACCGAAGTAGAGGATCCATACTCAAATTGGATTCGATTCCCAGCCAGATAGGAAGATGATCTCGGCTGATGCTATAAATCAACCCATTCGCGTCAACGCAGTCTATTCTGAGGGAGGAACGAGCGTTTACTCTTTGCGTCTTGAACCACCTGATGCCAGATCCTTAGGATTGCGAGAAGGACAGGTCGTAAATGGACTAATTGCTTCCCGCCCAGATGGCAATGTCTTGATTACTAAATCTAATCGCCAAATAGCATTGCCCCCAAACTTCGCTGCTCCGCCAGGGCCAGCGAGTCTATCCGCTTCAGCAATTAGCTCAGGAGCATTTTTGTTGTCGCTCCAGCAATCTGAACGACGGCCATTAACATCAAACCTCTCTATCGACCGAGTTCATCGCCTTTTGGGACGACCGATACAAAGCGATGCTTTGCGCCAGTTAATTGCCTCAGCAAGCAGCACCAGCCGAGAGCCTTCAGCACTTCAATTTCCGAGGGGCTTCTCACTACTCACTATGGGTGCTATGTTTCCCGACAAAACAATGGTTGAAGCCATAAAACAGTCTTTGATACACAGTGGCCTCTACAACGAGGCTAATGCTTTAAAAGGTCAAAGTGATAGGATTAATTTAAAGAATTTGTTATTGCAACTCAGGCGAGTGCAATTGAACAGAGGAGGAGACCTTACTCTAATAAATCAGGGTCTTGATGAGCTTGAGTCATATCAGCTTGATGCGCTTGGAGGGCAGATTACCCGCGCGGCTTCACTAAACTGGTTGATCCCTGTTCTTGGAGATTGGCCAATACAAGCTCATCTAGAGGAAAGGCAGGGATCTGATGCTCAAACAGAAAACGACGAGAAAAAAAATGAGTGGAAAGTAACTCTGCGAGTTAGTCTTTCTCAAGATAAGCATCTAGATATGACTCTGCTAGTGATAGAGCAAACTGAAATACGAATTAATCTTTGGGTCCCAGTTTTAGAGATATACCAAATTGCGTCGGAGAAAAAAGGGTGGCTGGAACAAGAACT
>CAJWLI010000037.1 GCA_913043075.1 uncultured Gammaproteobacteria bacterium | reverse complement strand
GGGGCAGGACTTCGACACCAAACATGCTGCCCGAGCCAAATAACTCTCTAACTGCGGCTACTAACATTAAAATCAAACTATAACCCAGCCCATTTCCTACTCCATCTATAAAGCTAGGCCACGGAGGGTTCTGCATAGCAAAAGCTTCTGCACGGCCCATAACGATGCAATTAGTGATAATCAACCCAACAAACACGCTTAATTGTTTACTTAAATCGTATGCTACTGCGCCAAGGACTTGATCTACCACTATCACCAGAGAAGCGATAATCGTCATCTGAACAATTATCCTGACGCTGCTAGGTATTCGGTTCCTAATAACGGAAATGAAAAGATTTGAAAAAGCACAAACAACAGTAAGTGCAATGCACATGACCAAAGCGACGCTCATCTTAGTGGTGACCGCGAGAGCTGAGCAGATACCTAAGATTTGAAGGCCTATGGGGTTGTTATTAAAGAGCGGGTTTAAAAGGATTTCTTTGCTGGTCATTTTTATATTTACCCCTCTAATTTCGACAATACGGGACCGAATCCATCTTTCCCCAACCAATACGCAACCATGTTTTCAACGCCGCGACTTGTGAGGGTTGCACCCGAGAGACCATCAATCTGGTAATTAAAATCAGGCGAGTCCGAGGAAGCTTTGCCTTTTATAACCCTTAGAGCAACGTTGCCATCGGAAAAAATCTTCTTCCCTTCCCAAGATTTCTTCCAATCTGGGTTGTCTACCTCTCCTCCTAACCCGGCGGTTTCACCGTGCTCGTAAAAGGTGATACCTGAGACCGTATTCATATCCCCCTTCAAGGACAAAAAACCGTAAAGTGTCGACCACAAACCATAACCGTGCATTGGCAATATGATCTTTGAAATCGCCCTAGTTTCCTCTTCTCTTAGAATATAAAGAAGGCTATATCTCGCCCTTCGATTGATCGCAGCTAAGTCTTCTCCATCGTCAAGCGCTTTTGATAACGAAGGGTCTTTGGAGGCTTTCCGTTGATCGTAAGTACTAGTATCGATTCCCAGATCTAGGGCTTCCAGATCGCTTAGTATCCTTCCCTCAGCTAAATCAGCTACTTTTACCTCAAACTTATTGAACTCGCTTATAATTTCGCTAGGACTAACATTTTGAATTCCCGCTGCCACCAAGATATTCGATATTCTATCGAGATTCTTATTGGCAACTCTCTGAGGCTTCAACAAAACCGCTGCGCTCGCGACCATAATGGAGCAAACGAAACAGACAACTAAAGCTACAGCCATTACGTTCGACATTGAATCTTTGTTTTTAGGCGCCAACACGAGCCAGCCTCCTTTTAATATTTGATCGAATAACCGCCCAATCAAATAGCGGCGCAAAAAGATTGGCGAACAATATAGCTAGCATCATGCCCTCAGGGAAAGCTGGGTTAACGACTCGAATGAGCACACACATCAATCCAATTAAAGTCCCATACCAAAATTTTCCTTGGTTTGTCATAGAGGCCGAGACTGGATCCGTCGCCATATAAACCATACCAAAAGCAAAACCGCCCAGCACAAGATGCCAGTACCAAGGCATCCCAAACATCGGGTTTGATTCCGACCCAATCAAATTAAAAAATGACGCTGTAAAAATCATGCCGAGAAAAACGCCTAACATTATCCGCCAAGACGCGGTTCGAGTGATGAGTAAGACAGCGCCACCAATGAATATCGCCAAAGTTGAGGTTTCTCCTATAGACCCTTGCATGTTCCCGAAGAAAGCTTCAGACCACGAAATTCCCATCTCTGCTAACCCAGTCATCCCTTTCGCCGCAGCCTGACCCAAAGCCGTGGCCCCACTAAAACCATCTACAGCTGTCCAAACTGAGTCGCCTGAGATTTGCGCGGGATACGCAAAGTACAGGAAGGCTCTCCCTGTCAACGCTGGATTCAAAAAGTTTTTCCCCGTCCCACCAAAAATTTCTTTTCCTACCACTACACCGAAAGTGATCCCTAGAGCCGCTTGCCAGAGAGGTATGGTAGCTGGAAGCGTCAAAGAAAATAAAATACTGGTGACAAAAAAGCCTTCGTTAATCTCATGGCCTCGCACTATTGAAAACAGGGCCTCCCAGATACCACCCACAATAAAAACAGTAATGTAGATAGGGAAATAATGCACAGCACCAAAAACCATACAATCCCAAACACTATCGGGGTCGTGGCCTGCGAGGAGGAGAATCAAATCCCCACGCCAACCGGAGACCGCCGAAACTCCCATATTTTCCATTGCGACATTAGCCTGAAGACCACAAAAATAAATTCCAGCGATCATTGGGAAAAAGGCACAAATCCAGACAGTAGTCATTATTCGTTTCATATCTACTGCGTCTCGAACATGTGAACTAGTCTTTGTCACAAGACCGGGCGAATAACAAATCGTGTCTATCATTTCGTACAAAGGGTACAAGCGTTCGTACCTTCCCCCTTTTTCGAATTGGGGAGCTAATCTATCTAAGGTTCCTCTAAGTGACATTCTTTAACTCTCTTCTTGGATCCGGTTCAACATCTGACGAAGGTAAGGCCCGTACTCATATTTCCCTGGACAGGCAAACGTGCATAGAGCAATATCCTCTTCCTCTAGCTCTAGTGCTCCCAGGTCTATCGCAGCTTCTAAGTCATCAACAACTAGCGCTTTTAAAAGGGGAGTCGCTAGGATATCTAGGGGCATGGTCCTCTCATATGTGCCCAACGGGTAAATAGATCGTGGGGAACCTTCAGTCGATGTAGACATATCAAAATTCATTTTCCTGAAAGATCCCAAAAAAAGATTGGTGAGCGAAAATTTGTTAGCTCCTGGGCTAACAAACTCCAGCAAATCTCGTTCAAGACCCTCTCGAATAACAGAAACTTGATTGTGAAAGCGTCCCAAGAAAGCCGTCGGGCCGGCTGCTCTTCTTCCGTCAATTACTGATCCGCTTATAACTCTATTCTCTGTCCCAAGAATTTTTCCTCCAGTCAGCTCAGAAATGCTAGCTCCTTGCAGGGTTCGGTATAATAGCGGATCAGAGACTCTCGGGCCTGCGAGGGATACAATTCTATAAGGATCGATGCAGCCAGAGAGGAAAAAAGATCCTATCGCGATTACATCTTGGTAACCGATTTGCCACACAGAACGGTTCAGGTGGACTGGATGCAGAAAATGAATGTGAGTGCCAGCATTCCCAGCAGGATGCGGTCCTGAAAAGCTTTCGTTAATGACCTTCACATTGCGAGACACCGGTATCGAATCCTCTTGGTTCGAACAGACGAACACTGCTCCTTCAGTAAGAACAGAGATGACGTCAATCCCAGCCAGATACTCTTCTGGACGCTGGTTGATTACAATAGAGGGTCGGGGACAGTGGGGTCTAGTGTCTGCCGAGGTCACAAAAATAGCTTCGGGGGCTTTTCCTTGGGGCGGGACGCTTCTACCGTAAGGCCGACCCTTGAATGCTAGCCATTGCCCGCTTTCTCTTAGCTGGTTTACCACTCTCTCCCGCCCTAAATCTAAAATTTTCGATCGCTCGATCGGGTCGAAAAGGGGCCCAAAACGACCTGAATCAATCGTTATTTCTACAGATTCTAAAACTCTTTTTTCGCCTCGATTAATCGCTGAAATTTCACCGCTTAGCGGAGAGCAAATCTTAAGGTCAGGGATCTTTTTATCGGAGAAAAGTGGTTGGCCAGGCACTACTCTCTCGCCAACTGAAACATGCATCGAGGGCTTAACACCAGGAAAATCGTACCCGACTATACCTATTCTTGAAATCTCTGGGCCTTCAGAGACCTCTTGTCGAGGGGCTCCGTCGATTGGCAAATCAAGTCCGCGCTTAGTCTTTATCATTTCTGATTGAAACTTCCTTTTCTTACCTGGAGAACAGCCTATCTTTCGTGGGAAATTTCTAATCTCAGTCGCGTCGGTGGGGTCTGAGAGGCTGACCCGCTTCCCCCAAGTAATAAAAATCGCCCTTTTCGTGGGAAGGATTATAGAGGTACGAACAAAAATTTTCTACTTCAGCGAAGAGCAATGGTTATAAAAAAACTTTGTCATTATCCTTTTTCAAACGAAGGTCACTGGCTAGTAGCAGATTTCGTTCCAAGATCAGATAATTCACCAGTAAAAGGCTTCTCAGGAACAAACGGGTACTTAATGCCCGCCATTTTTTGCCCTACCCTTACCACTTGGCATGAGTACCCAAATTCATTGTCGTACCAAACATACAAAACTACTTTTGATCCGTTTACGATAGTGGCATGAGAATCTATAACCCCCGCATGCCTATTCCCTATAAAATCAGTTGAAACCACCTCGCTTGAAATAGTGAAATCAATTTGTCGGTTCATCGAGCTGTCCAGTGCCATATTCCTCAAAAATTCGTTTACCTCTATCACGCTGGTCTTTCTTTCTAGATTAAGGTTTAAGATTGCCATTGAGACATTTGGAACCGGGACACGAATTGAGTTGCCCGTAAGTTTGCCTTCCAATTCGGGCAGAAGCTTGCCAATTGATTTAGTTGCGTTGGTCTCAGTTAACACCATATTAAGGGGAGCGCTTCGGCCTCGTCGTTCCTTGCTGTGGGTATTATCGTGAAGATTTTGGTCATCTGTATACGCATGAACCGTTTCCATGTGACCGCTTTCAATACCGAAATGGTCGTTCATACATTTCAAAATAGGCACGATAGCGTTGGTAGTGCATGAGGCGGCCGCCACAATGTTATCCTCAGGGAACAGCTGGTCAGAGTTAGCACCCGAGACAATGTTTTTCACATTTCCTTTGCCCGAAGTAGTAAGGAGAACCTTCGAAACGCCTTTTGAGTTCAGATGTTGCTCTAAACCGTCAACATCTCGCCATGCTCCCGTGGAATCCACGACCAAGGCGTCAGTAATACCATAACGAGTGTAGTCAATTTTTCCCGGATCGTTCGCGTAGATAAATCGAATAACATTACCATTGCAGATTAACGCATGGTTTTTTTCATCTACTCTTATCGTTCCATTAAAAGATCCATGCACTGAATCGCGTCTCAAAAGGCTGGCTCTTTTATCCAGATCCTCGACCAAGTTTTTTGGTGGCCTAAGAACCACCGCTTTTTGGACTAAATTTTGACCGCCCCCTGCTTTCTCAACTAGTAGTCGAGTTACAAGCCTGCCTATTCGACCGAAACCATAGACGACCACGTCGCGAGGAGAATGACTAACAGAATCAGACCTGCCCAATATTTGGCTGCACTCTTTCGAAACATAGTCTTTTGGACTTAGTCCGCGATCGTTCTCCATAAAATTTGAAGTCAATTTACCAATATCAATATGAGCCGGACCTAGTTCTAGATCACATAAAATTTGAAGGATCGGATGGGTCTCAAATTCCGACATCTCATTATTCTCAATTTGTCTTACAAAACGATGAGCTTTCATGAGATCTATGACTGATTGGTTGTAGAGAGGAACTCCATGAATGTATATAACTACGTTTTTCCTATAAAGTGAGCCTATCATCGGAATCATCGCCTCAGCTAACGCTTCCCTTTGTTTGAAATCGGCGAAAGCACTTTCTAATCTTGGTTTAGCCACTCGGAAACCTCCACTATCTTTAAATTCAACAACATCCTAAGGCTTGCAGGAGTTCAGAGTCGCGATTATCACTTTATGGGCAAGATTACGCAATCGCTTCGAACCTCGAATTTATCGATTTAGCACTCGAGATTTGCGTTGCTTAAGACGTTTCTCTCTTTTGGACAACTTGAAATTAGTCAAAATGTCTCTGGCCATGAGGGGCTCTGTTCCTTAGAATCCCTCGGTTTCCTAGAGTGTTCTGTTTTTTTTATGGCCCAACCGAAGTCTCTCTCTGGCTTGCCTTCAACAAAACGCGTGGTCTATCAGTCAGATTCGGCCGCGAGCCATGCAATTTCCGATCAAATAGATGATTTTGACGGTCCGATTTTAGTAATCACCCAGGACTCAATAACTGCAACAAAAGTTTTGGCTGAACTACAGTTTTTCTTAAAGCCCACTACTGAAATTGTATATTTCCCTGACTGGGAAACACTAATTTACGATAGCTTTTCTCCTCACGAGAACATAATTTCGGCCCGACTTAAGGTTTTAAATCAATTGCAAGAAAGCAAACCCATAATAATTGTTGCATCTTGTACTACTCTACTGCACCGGCTTCCAACGCCAAATTTTGTTTCTAGCGGCAGTTTTCTGATAAGAAAAGAGCAAGAGTTAGTCCCTGGCGATCTAAGAAAAAGTATGCATTTAAAAGCATATCGCGAGGTTAGCACGGTTATCGAACATGGGGAGTTTGCTATTAGAGGGTCAATCGTAGATATCTTCCCAATGGGATCAGCCACGCCTTTTAGAATAGATTTGTTTGATAATATCGTCGACTCTATTCGGACCTTCGACCCCGAGACCCAAAGATCGCTTGAGAAAAAAAATAGTGTTGAAATACTTCCTGGAAGGGAATTTCCTTTGTCTAAAAGTGCGATAAACCATTTTAAAAACCAGTGGCACCTTCATTTTTCAGGCAACCCAGAGGATGCTTTGATATACCGAGATATATCGAAGGGGCTTGTGCCCGCAGGGCTGGAATATTACTTAAAATTCTTCTTTGAAGAGCCTGCTTCTATTTTTGACCATCTTCCTAAAGAGACAAAGATTTTTTCGGAAAACATTACTGAGGCTCTGAAGGGCTTCTGGGAAAAAGCACAACAAAGATTTGAAAGTTTACGCTATGACCTGAGCAAACCGATACTTCCAGTCGCCGAAATTCTCTTAAATCCGAACGATTTCTTAAATCATCTTGAGTTAAATTCCTGTTCGATCCTCGAAGAACTCAAAAAAAATCAATCACAAGCCTTTCGCTACGCACAAATGCCGAACGTAAGAGCGGAAAAAAGGAGTAAGCGACCTTTCTCTCTACTTGAACAACTTCTGAAGAACTCCGCAAACAGAGTACTAATCGTTGCAGAAACCCAAGGAAGAAAAGCTTCCATCGAATCCTCGTTCAAAGAGGCAAATCTTAAACCTCTTGAAATTGATACGTGGGAGGAGTTTAAAAAAAGTGATTTTAGATTCGCTATAACCGTGGGGTTAATTCAGAGAGGATTTTCTAATAATTTTTTTCATGTGATTACTGAACGAGAATTATTTGGTGAGGAAGTTTTTTCAACTCGAAAGCGAAAGAAAACTTTAGATAATTTCGCCGATCTCATAGTGAAAAATCTGAGTGAGCTAAAACCCGGAGATTCAGTAGTGCACATCGATCACGGAGTAGGAAGGTATGAGGGGCTTAGTATTCTCAAAATCGAGAATCAAGATACCGAATTTCTAGTTATAAATTATGCAGAGGATTCGAAACTTTATGTCCCGGTCTCATCTTTAGAGCTTATCTCGAGATATTCAGGGATAGAAGGTTTAGAGGCGCCTTTGCATCGATTAGGGGGGGAAACCTGGAAAAAAGAAAAAAAACGAGCTGTCGAGCAA
This sequence comes from uncultured Gammaproteobacteria bacterium, assembly GCA_913043075.1. Classification (GTDB taxonomy): domain Bacteria; phylum Pseudomonadota; class Gammaproteobacteria; order Pseudomonadales; family Azotimanducaceae; genus UBA9659. The sequence continues at coordinate 2,670 of CAJWLI010000037.1, read as the reverse complement.
ATCAATGATGTGGCGGCAGAGCTTCTCGATCTATACTCAAAGCGACTTGCCGCCAAGGGGTTCAGTCATCAAAAACCTGATCAAGATTATGAAGAGTTTGCCAGAGCTTTCCCTTTCGAGGAAACACCTGATCAAGAAGAAGCCATCAAACAAGTGGTGGCTGACATGTTATCACAGAGGCCTATGGATAGATTGATTTGCGGGGACGTTGGTTTTGGTAAGACTGAAGTGGCAATGAGGGCAGCTTTTATCGCGACCAGTTCGGGCAAACAGGTTGTGGTCCTGGTTCCCACTACTTTGCTAGCGCGTCAACACGAGGAAACCTTCAAAGACAGGTTTGCGAACACTGCGGCAAACATTGCATCAATCTCACGATTTAAAACAAGCTCAGAACAAAAAAGGATTATCAATGGCCTGATCACAGGAAAAATAGATATTGTTATAGGGACGCATTCGCTTCTCCAGGAGAACATAGATTTTTCTGATCTGGGCCTCCTTATAATTGATGAGGAGCATCGATTTGGGGTCAGGCAAAAAGAAAAAATTAATTCGCTGCGAGCAGGAGTAGATATTTTGACGATGACTGCAACCCCAATACCGAGAACTTTGAATATGGCGATATCAGGTTTAAGAGATTTATCGATCATCGCGACACCTCCTGAGAGAAGACTTTCAATAAAAACCTTTATAAATAAAAAGAGCGACCATGTTGTAAAGGAAGCGATACAGCGGGAAATATTGCGCGGAGGACAAGTGTTTTACCTTCACAACCAAGTAAAAACTATTGAAAAGACAGCGATCGAGCTTCAGAAGGAAATACCAGAAGCATCGGTCTCGATCGCACATGGACAAATGCGAGAGCAGCAGCTCGAACAGGTGATGCTAAATTTTCATCGTAAAACGTCAAATGTACTAGTTTGTACAACGATCATTGAAACCGGTTTAGATATCCCCAATGCGAACACGATAATAATTGAACGAGCGGATAAACTCGGACTTGCACAAATACATCAGCTTAGAGGCAGGGTAGGACGTTCTTATCATCAGGCTTATGCGTACCTATTAACTGCGCCAGAGGAGGCGATGACACCAAGCGCCATTAAACGTCTGCAAGCGATCTCAGAATCCGAGGATCTTGGAGCAGGGTTCATTCTCGCAACTCATGACTTAGAAATACGGGGAGCTGGCGAAATTCTAGGAGATGATCAATCTGGGAACATCCAAAACCTTGGCTATTCTATGTTCGCCGAGCTCCTCGACAGAGCAGTAAGCGATATCAAGTCGGGGCGATTACCAAGATCAAAAGATATAGACAAGAAAACCTTAGAGACAAGTATTGACTTTGCAGCTCTCATTCCAGAGACCTATCTGCCTGACACACATGCGCGATTGGTGCTTTATAAGAGGATTGCGTCGCTGAGGGACGAAGAAGAACTAAAGGAGTTGCAGGTTGAAATGATAGATAGGTTTGGACTATTTCCGATTGCAGTAAAAAACCTCTTTAGATTGACCTCATTAAAGATTCAAGCAAGAACCTTAGGGATAACGAAGATAACTCTGAAGAGTAACTCCTGCAGATTAATATTTGGAGAGCAAACACTCGTAGACCCAGACACTATTTTTAAGTTGCTGAAAAATGATCCGGGGAGGTATAAATTTAATGGAGGAAACGAGCTAGTCCTAAATGCTAATATCACAGATGTTGACAAAAAGTTCGATACTGCAGAGAGATTGTTTGCCCAGCTATATTAGAGAGATAGGGAGAAAAGAGATTTGGATCAACTCAAATGGTTCTTAACCATAGCGTTCAGTTTTTCAGGCACATTGTTTGCCGAGACGAATACGTTATCGGAAGATTGGTTTCAAATCGACACCATTATCTTTGAATATTTAGAACCGGATACAAGCGAGAATATGGGTAATGGAGAAAAAAAATATTACCCGCAGAACGTCATAGCCATTGATGAAAATTTGAAGACAGTTAAAGAAGATGATGGCCTCAAGGCAAGAAACGAACCGCTGTCCATGGAAAACGGAAGCCCCAACGCGAGTCAGAATATTTCGTTTGAACTCGAGAGCGAGAGTGCTCGGAGGTTCAACAGAGAGCTTTTAGAAGCACTAATTAAAAGATCATCCGAAAACCAGTCCGACGACAGCCCTGAGAAAACTCCGGACATAGCCGAAAACGGATTTAGAGCTAAAATAATTAAGGAACTCCTTTCCCAATTGAATCCTTCGTCGGAGGGGCAACTTGCTTTCAAAGACTTCTCCTCTTTTTCAGATCTTCGAGAAATAAAAGAAAAGATAAAACGCTCGGCAGGCATGAGAGTCCTCGCTCATAAATCTTGGATACAACCGATTGGATCTGACCAAACATCGATTATGATTCAGGGAGGGGCTAAGCAGGGAGAGAAATATGAAATTGAGGGTTTTATGACCCTCTATCGGAAACGTTTCCTTCACGTAATGACAGATCTTTGGTTTACAAAATCTGCTACAAACTATATTGAAGAACGTGATTTTTCTAACGCTCCTTTAAGAGAATCCGCCAATGGAAATCTGTTTACAGAAGCATCAAACTCCTCTTCTTTTAACACGTTTATGATGAAACAGCAGAGAAGAGTGCGAGCGGCCGAATTGCATTATCTCGACCACCCCTTTTTCGGTCTT
>CAJWLI010000036.1 GCA_913043075.1 uncultured Gammaproteobacteria bacterium | reverse complement strand
AAAAGCTTCAAAAGCTTGGAGCTCGTATCAAAAGACTAGCGCCTCAAATAAGATGAAATCAAAGTTGCTCATAGCTCTGTCAAAGGGAAGGTTGCTCCAACAAGAATTGGACCTGCTAGAGCGGATCAAGATAATGCCTAGGAAGGACCCAATTAAATCAAGAAAATTAGTTTTTGAAACTAATCGCGCCGATATATCGATTTTAGTCTTGAGGGGTTCAGATGTTTTGACTTATGTCCGGCATGGAACTGCTGATATCGGAATGGTTGGGAAAGACATACTTATCGAACAGAAAGGCGACGGTTTTTACGAACCACTAGATCTAGGAATTGGTAAGTGTAGGCTAATGGTCGCCGGTCCTGAAAATGAATCAGCGTATGCAGGGCGTCTCAAAATAGCTACCAAGTTCACTAATACCGCTAAACGCTATTATGCGCTCAAAGGTCAGCAAGTCGAGATAATAAAGCTTTTTGGGGCAATGGAACTGGCTCCTTTAATGGGTTTGGCTCATAGAATAGTAGATATAGTGGAAACTGGCGAGACTCTGAGGGCTAACGGTTTAGTTCCTATTGAGGAAATAATTAAGATCAGTACTAAACTTATTGTCAATGAATCATCGTATAAGACCAAATTTCACGATATCAAAAATCTCATAAATGAAATTGGATCCTCGTTATGATCAATTTTTTAGATTCGAAAAAAAAAAATTTCTACGAGGAAATCTCGTCCTTGGGTGTTCTCTCCGGAGAAAATACTGAAAATATCTCGGCATCGGTAAGTAAGATAATTGCAGATATCGAAAAGGCCGGGGATGAAAAGCTCTTAGAGTACACCAACCTTTTCGATCAACGAGTTGAAGTGTCAGTTGATTCTCTGATAATCGAAAAAAAAACGCTTGAAGCCGCCTACCTTGGTTTGGACGAAAAGATTAAGAAAGCTCTTCAGATCGCCCATGACCGAGTTTGGTTTTATCATGAAAGACAGCTTGAGGCGTTTGGTTCTGGTCTCAATTGGTCTTATGAAGACGATCAAGGGAATGTTCTAGGTCAACTTGTTCGAGGAATGGAGCGCGCAGGAATTTATGTGCCTGGCGGTAAAGCAGCGTATCCGTCAACGGTGATCATGACGGCAATCCCGGCCCGAGTAGCTGGCGTTAGAGAGATAATTGCGTGCGTCCCTGCACCAAGAGGTGTTTGTAACAAAACGGTTCTCGCTGCAGCCCATTTATGTGGAGTCGATAGAGTTTTCTCAATCGGAGGTGCTCAAGCCATTGCTGCTCTTGCCTTTGGAACTAAGTTAGTGCCAAAAGTTGATAAGATAGTGGGGCCCGGAAATTTATACGTAGCAAAGGCTAAGGAAAAGCTTTTTGGGAGAGTGGGGATCGACATGATAGCAGGACCTTCTGAAGTGGTTATCGTTGCCGATGATACTGTAGATCCATTATGGGTAGTTCAAGATATGTTTGCCCAAGCTGAGCACGATGAGCTAGCGCAGGCGATTGTTGTTTCCGCGAGCCAGAGCGTTATCGATAATGTGCGACAAACTATCGAAGAGAAAATTAAAGACGAACAGAGAAGAGGGATAATTGAAGATGCTCTCAAAGACCGCGGAGCATTAATAAAAGTTCGAGATTTGAAAGAGGCTCTAAAAGTAGTGAACCTTCTGTCACCCGAGCATCTTCAGCTGTCGATCAAAGATGCTGCGGGGTTCGCCAAAAATGTAGAAAACGCTGGAGCTGTATTCGTCGGTGCGAGTACAACCGAAGCAGTTGGAGATTATGCTGCTGGGCCCAGTCATGTTTTGCCTACAAATGGAACTGCAAGGTTCTCTTCACCATTAGGGGTCTATGATTTTCAGACTCGCACATCAGTTATTGAGTGCTCTAAAGAAGGTTCCAAGAGTTTGAATAGGACTGCATCTATTATCGCTTTAGAAGAAGGACTCTTTTCACATTCTAAGTCAGCAGCTCTTAGATCAGAGGAGTAAAAGTTTTGATGGGGCCGCTGGAAATTTATCAAAAAAATATCCAAGACGGCGTCATGAATCCTGATGCTGAGCAGATGAAAGCGGTTCTTCTTTTGCAATCCCTTTTTGAATCTCTTTTGTATAGCGATCGGAACGAAACAAACCTGCTCGTTAGGATTTTTAAAAAAAAAAGAGATAAAAATTTGCCAAAAGGGCTCTATTTATGGGGTGGTGTGGGCAGAGGCAAAACTTTTTTAATGGATCTATTCTTCGACTCCTTGCCTTTAAAGAGAAAAACTCGTTTACATTTCCACAGGTTCATGATGGCAGTCCATTTGGCTCTTTCAGAATTTCAGGGAAGACCAAATCCTCTAAAGTTGGTTGCTGAAAAGTTTCACAGAGAAGCCACCGTTCTTTGTTTTGATGAATTTTACGTCTCGGATATTGGAGACGCTATGTTGCTCGATGGTTTACTGCAAGAGATGTTTAGCATGGGAATGACCTTTGTAGCCACCTCTAATGTTCCCCCGCATCGACTTTATGAGAATGGTTTGCAACGCGCCAAGTTTCTCCCCGCCATAGCATTGATAGAGAAACATACTCATGTCCATGAATTAGCTGCTGGACCAGATTATCGTTTCAGAGACCTCAAAAGTGCTGGAATTTATCATTACCCTTTGGGGGATAGCAGCGAGGGAGCATTAGAACGAATCTTTCAAAGCATATGTAATGGAAAAAAATTGGACCGACCTCAATTAGTAATTGAGGGGCGAAAGATTCGGGCGAAAAAAACCAGCATAGACATTGCCTGGTTTGATTTTTCTGAATTGTGTGGGGGACCAAGAAGCTCAAGTGATTATGTCAAACTGGGAAAGATGTATCAGACAATAATAGTAAGTAATGTCCCTTTTCTTCGCTCGGACAAGGAAGATCAAGCAAGAAGATTCATAAGCCTGGTAGACGAGTTGTACGACAATCATGTGAAACTAATAATTTCTGCAGAAGCTCGAGTAGATTCACTCTATTTAGGTGAAATTTTGCTTTTTGAGTTCCAAAGAACCGTGAGTCGGTTAACAGAAATGCAATCCGTCGAATACCTAAAAAATCAACACTTGACCTAACGAGATTTTTCAAACAATCCCTCAATTTTTGGGGACTTGAACTTTTTCACGCCAGTTGCATAGATAGGTCGCGTTAGGTAGAATTCTGCCCCACGCTTTTAAAGCAAATAGAATTTTTTGGTCAAAAGAGCTGAAAGGACCTTTGGAAGACAACTATGAAAACTCAGAGCGTCAATAAAGAGAGCGCGTTCCACGATTGGTACCTCGTGGATGCCGATAGTAAGACGCTAGGACGTCTTAGCACTCAAATTGCAAACAGATTGAGAGGCAAACATAAGCCAGAGTTCACTCCTCATGTTGATACTGGGGATTATATAGTTGTGATTAACGCGGATAAGATCCACGTCACTGGAAAGAAGGAAACTGACAAGATCTATTATCACCACACTGGCTTTCCAGGTGGGATAAAGTCGATTTCTCTGGGAAAAATGAGGGAAAGATCTCCCGAGAAAATCCTTGAGAAAGCGGTGAAAGGCATGATGCCCAAGAATAAGTTAGGTAGAGCGATGTTGTTAAAGCTTAAGGTTTATGCGGGAACTTCTCACCCACATGATGCTCAACAGCCAACGCCTTTAGAATTGTAAATCGAAGAAGCAATATTATGAATCAAAATTATGGGACAGGACGCAGAAAATCTGCAAAAGCTAGGGTATTCATGGTTCCTGGAACTGGGAAGATAAAGGTCAACCGAAAGGAACTGGACGAATATTTCGGTCGCGAAACAGCTAGGATGATAGTAAGACAACCACTTGAGGTCGTTGACGCTTCCTCCAAATTCGACTTCAATGTAACTGTTACTGGCGGCGGCGGTTTTGGGCAAGCTGGCGCCATTAGGCACGGAATAACTAGGGCATTGATTCAATACGACGAGACCCTTCGACCTGCATTAAGAGGGGCTGGCTTCGTTACCAGAGATGCCCGCTCGGTAGAAAGAAAGAAAGTTGGTTTGAGGAAGGCGAGAAAAAAGCCCCAATTCTCCAAACGATAAGAAAATTTTATTAGACAAACATTTTACGCTGAGAAAAAAGAGCGCTCGCTCTCCTGTTTTTCATTTTTCTCCGATCCAATGTGTTAAAATTATCCTCGGCGTTTTCTAGAAAGTAATGGAAGGAATAGTCCAATTTGGAAGAAAAGAATTTAGACGGTAGTAGGCGAAAATTTCTGTTAGGAGCAACTGCGGTTGTTGGCACCGCTGGAGTAGCGGGTCTTGCAACCCCCTTTGTAGGGTCTTGGCAACCCGGAGCTAAAGCCCTAGCGGCCGGCGCTCCCGTTAAAATCGATATCAGCAAGCTCGTTGAGGGAGAAATGCTGGGTCCAATCCCTGCATGGCGGGACAAACCCATTTTCGTAATTAAGCGTTCGTCAGATTTGCTTGAACGCTTGAACTCTAGAAATGATCGGTTAGCTGACCCGGATTCTGAAAGAATCCAGCAACCGGAATATGCTAAGAATGGGACAAGATCAATAAAACCGGAGATACTTGTTCTGGTTGGCCTGTGCACTCATTTGTCCTGTGCACCTAAATTCAGACCTAAAATTCAGCCAGAGCAATTTGATCAAGACTGGATAGGCGGTTTTTTCTGTCCGTGTCACGGATCGAAGTTCGATATGGCAGGTAGAGTTTATGCAGGAGTTCCGGCACCCTCTAATTTAGAGGTTCCTCCACACTACTATGAAAACGAGTCGGTACTGGTAATTGGGGAAGACGATAAGGAAAAGGTTTAATGTCTGGCTTACAACATTCTATTAAAAATATGATGAACTGGATAGACGCACGTCTGCCTGTTACAGAGACATATGAAAAACATATGTCAAAATATTACGCACCAAAAAATACGAACTTTTGGTATCTGATGGGAGTTTTAGCGACAGTTGTCCTCGTAAATCAGTTACTCACGGGAATATGGTTAACGATGAGTTATATCCCAACTGCAGAGGGCGCATTTGGGTCAATTGAATATATTATGAGAGATGTCAACTTTGGCTGGATGCTTCGTTACATGCATTCGACTGGTGCTTCAGCTTTTTTCCTGGTCGTTTATTTGCATATGTTTAGAGGACTGATGTATGGATCTTACCAGAAACCCCGAGAACTAATATGGATACTCGGAATGCTTATTTTCGTAGCTTTGATGGCTGAGGGTTTTCTGGGTTATCTCTTGCCCTGGGGAAATATGTCTTTCTGGGCAGGACAAGTCATCGTTTCTTTAGCGGGAGCCGTTCCAATAGTAGGGGATGGTCTCGCGACTTGGGTTAGAGGAGACTTTAATATCTCTGGAATAACTCTCAATCGCTTCTTTGCGCTGCATGTAGTCTTAGTTCCCATGTTGCTTTTAGTTTTGGTATTTCTTCATATCGTCGCGTTGCATGAAGTAGGGTCGAATAACCCCGATGGGATAGATATCAAGAAGAACTTGGATGATAAAGGGAAGCCGTTGGACGGAATCCCGTTTCATCCCTATCTCACTTTAGGACATGACTTGCCCGCAATAGTGGCTTTTTGTTTTCTCTTTGCAGTTGTTATGTTTTATTTTCCTGACGGAGGAGGATACCTGATTGAAGCTCCTAATTATGAAATGGCGAATCCCTTAAAGACTCCTGATCTGATAGCACCGGTCTGGTATTACACACCATTTTATTCAATGTTACGCGCGGCTACTTTCCCGTTCTTAGGTTTGGATGCTAAGTTTTGGGGCTTGGTTGTAATGGGAGGCGCGATAGTGCTTCCCGCGGTACTTCCTTGGTTAGATAGATCAAAAGTTAAGTCGATTCGTTATAAAGGAATGGCTAGTAAATCTTTCTTGGCGATTTTCGTGGTTGCTTTTTTTGTTTTAGGATATTTAGGGGTCCAACATCCAACTCCGCTTAAAACATTCCTGGCTCAGATCTGTACGGCAATTTACTTCGCCTATTTCTTGCTTATGCCCTGGTATACCTCAGTTGAGCGGACCAAACCGGTTCCCGAAAGGATTCCTATGCAATGAGGGGCTTAGTTCTTTCTTTTTTATTGCTTTCCTCGCATCTTTACGGAGCCGGATCTTCTTCCTCTTACCCGCTAGATGATGTCTCCCCAGATCTGACAGATAAAGAGTCTCTTCAGCGAGGCGCTAGAACTTTTGTAAATTATTGTATGGGTTGTCATGAGATGAAATACCAAAGGTTCCAGAGAGTCGCAGAAGATCTCGATATCCCTGAGGAAGCAATGATGTCGAATCTCGTATTCGATCCATCTAAAAAGTTAGGTTCCCATATGAGTAACTCGATGTCTGTGTCTAATGCCAAGCAATGGTTCGGAAATGTGCCTCCAGATCTAACGCTTTATACGAAGTTAAAGGGCGGACCGGAATATTTTTACACATACATGAGGGTGTTTTACGAGGACTCGACGCGTCCGTTTGGTGTTAACAATCTTCTCTACGAAAATGTTGGAATGCCCCACCCACTAGTTCATTTGCAAGGAATTCAAAAGAAAGTTTGCAAGGATATTCCGAAGATTGCAAAAAATGGAGGAGAGATGAGGGAAGCGATTACCGGACGTCCTTTATTGGAGAACAAATGCGGAGACGAATTAGTGAATAGAGGGGTCAGCCCGCTTGAACTTGTAGAAAATTCAGGCGAGCTCTCTATAGAAGGATACGATAGCCTTATCTATGACCTAACAAACTTTTTGTATTACTCTGGCGATCCTAGTAGGTTAGAAAGGCAAAGAATAGGAGGGTTCGTTCTCTTATTCCTAGCTTTTTTCTACGTATTTGCTTGGCTTTTGGGAAGAGAGTATACAAAAGAAATTCACTGACGTACCTTAGTTAGGTTTTATGGGTTCTGTCGAAAGGGAGGTAGTCTTATGGGGGTTGTAGCAAAACATTCGTCTATGGTTTTTTACTCGGATGGGAATGACCACTACAGCCAGAGGGTCAGACTGGTTCTAGCGGAAAAAGGTGTCGCGGTAGACATAATCGACGTAGAGCCTGGAAATATTCCCGAAGATATTGCCTCACTTAATCCTTATAATTCGCTTCCAACCTTAGTGGACCGGGATCTGGTATTGTATGAGTCTCAGGTTATCATGGAATACCTAGACGAAAGATTTCCGCATCCTCCCTTATTGCCAGTTTATCCTGTAGCCAGGGCTCAAAGCAGGCTTTACGTTTATAGGATACAGAGAGATTGGTGTGGGTTTGTTGATACGATAGTCGCTGGCCGGTCAAAAGACACCGTAATCGAGAAAGCGCGCCGGGATTTGAGAGAAAGTCTTGTAGCGATTGCGCCAATATTCTCGGAAAAGCCCTTCTTTATGAATGAGGAGTTCACTTTAGTAGATTGTTGTGTCGCTCCAATACTTTGGCGTTTGCCTCTACTTGGTATCGAATTGCCGCCAAAACAGGCGAAGCCAATTCACGAATATATGGAAAGAATTTTTGAGAGAGACGCTTTTAGGTCATCGCTAAGTGAAATCGAGTTTGATATCAGGGATTAGGCTATAGGTCCTAAAAAGTTTCGGATAAAGATATTATGAATTCTTCAGTTCCGTACCTTGTCAAAGCAATTAAAGAATGGATCCAAGATAACGGGTTAACCCCTTATTTGGTGATAAATGCAGAAGAGGATGATGTGGAAGTGCCGATTGAGTACGCCGAAGATGGGAAGATTGTCCTAAATATAAGTTCTTCGGCAGTCAGAAACTTTTATGCTAGTAACGATGGGATTCAATTCAGCGGCAGGTTCTCGGGGGTGGCTCGTGAAATTTTCTCCCCGGTAGATGCAGTCGTAGGAATTTTTGCTAAAGAAAATGGAAAGGGCATATGGTTTTCAGATCAGCATGAACCAGTCCCCACTGGCCCAGATGGAGGAGAAACAAAGAGCAAGCCGAAACTAAAATTGATTAAATAGGGCTCGATCTATTTCTTCTGCCTTACCAGGGAGATTGCTTTTTGGACTCCATTTGTTTCTTTTATGAGTGCTAATGTCTTTTCTAATTCCTCTCTTTCTAATGTTCCCATAAGGTAAACTACCCCGTATTCAGTCACGATATGTATCTTTCTCTTCTTAAAAAGATTTGAATCTTGAAGTCTAGATTTTATCCTGCTGGTTATAAACCGATCGTTGGTTTTTGAAAGAAAGGATGCCTCACCCATCACCTGAAGATAATTGAAAACCTCTCTTACATTCCTAAGAGTATTTGCTTGAACGGTAGCTAATCTAACTAGTTCTTGTCTTGGAACTTGACCAGTGATCAATAGATCGCCGTTGAAACTCGAAATATTGATATTTGCCTCCAGCAAATCACTAGGATAAGAATTCATGATTTTCTTTTTTGAAAGGTTTTCATTCCGATCGTCGTCCACTGATTTGTAAGAGGCGCACGCAATTAAGAGGTTTGATACAAAAACTAAGTAAAAAAGTTGTGTTGTCTTAACCATCATGTAAATACTCTAATTCTTTCTCTGGAATTTGGCTTCGGCGAAAAGTCGATTGAGATTTCCGAAGAAATTATTTGCTTCAACTAATCACTTAAAATTAATTGGTGGTTCTTTTAATTTTACACTAGCGTTTTCAAATTTTGCCCATGCCAAGGTCCGTCTGATCATATGATTAGAATTCATCGAGAGAAGACCGGTGGACCCAAAAACAGGATAATTCGGATATTTTTCCATTTGTCCTAAGCGTTGGGTGATCTTGTGAGCATCAGCTCCTAAAGCAAAGAAAGGAGCAAGATCCTTAGAGGCTTCTCCCCAAGTTTCCATTATCGCTGTCTGGACCTTATTTTGGTTTTCTAGATTCCAAGGCATCTCGCAAAAATGAATTCCATTCAAATCTATATTGTTAAGCTTATTTCCGGAATTGCGATTTATGTGGGAAGTAGCATACACTGGCAAATTCTCACCATAGAAAAAAGATATCGTAGGCTTAATGCCTCTTGCTTGGCTATTACTTGCTAAAAGAAATATGAAATCGACATCTTTTCTTCTTCGGGCCTTGAACTCTAATTTATTCCCAATAATTCTAGAGAGTGTTGATGCCCTGTCTTCGCTGGAACCAATTTTAAAGAGATCTCTAACGAGGTTTGAGTAATCTTTTTGGCTACTGAATCTTGCGGATTCTAAGGTTTTTCCACCAAGCTCACTGAAAGCTTTTGTGAAAGCCTTATGATTTCTGTCGCCCCACTCGGTTTCAGGAGCTATGACTAAAGCTCGTTTATACCCTGCCTCATAAGCTTTTCTGGCAACTTGCTCTGATTCATCTTCTGGAGCCAGACCAAATTGAAAGAGGTTTGCCTGTTCGCTATAACCTTCTGCTCTATTTAGCGCAAGCGTTTTCAGGGGAAGCCTAGCTTTAGCGAGAGCGGTAACCTTTTTTCTATCAAGGGGCCCAACGATAAAATCTGCATTGTCTTTGACGGCTTGTTCTACAAGCTCGGCAATAGGTGATGAATTAGAGTCATAAACTATAATTCGTTTCTTCTCTTCCGATTGGTAATGAGCTGCGATAAAACCATCTCGTATGGCTTCGCCGAACTCCGAATAGTCCTCTGAAAGAGGCAGTATGAGCGCGATATTCTTTGGAGATTGCTTGATTATCTCAGGTAAAGTTATCAGGCGATCTGGTGGGTTTGCATTAGCTGGATGCTCTGGCCAGTCTTTTTTCCATTCTTCAAAAGCAAAAAATTGCTTTTCTAAATTCTCCTCGTTTCCTCTAACGACCAACGCTAAAAGAATCCAACCCCTCTCCTCAGAGTTTAAGCGTCCTTTGAGGAGATTCTCCAATTTTTTTTTGTCTAACATCATAAGTGAGCGAAAAATTTGCACTTGGTTTGATTTCCTGCTCGCTTTTTTAAGAGTGCGAGAGATAGCAATTAACTCTTTTGCATGAGAAAAAAAATTTTTTTCTAGATAATGAGCCTCTGCTTTTAGATTTGATATCCTTGTCCGGTCATCAGAGGTTAAAGCATCCTCCTCCGTGAAATTTTTTAAAATCTTTAACGCAAGTTCCGGTTTCTTATGATGAATTGCTTTCTCAGCTTCGATAATTAAGAAATTTGATTTGACGTAACTATTTTTTTTAGGGTTTTTTATAGAGGAGAGTATTCTTGCAACAGTTTTAAAATCCTTTTCGGAGCTTGCTAGTCTTGCTGCTTCGATTCTTTTTTCGTCCGAATTATATTCTCGCGACTTGTCCGGTTGTTCTTCAAGAGCATCGATCTGCTGGTTGTAATTCGAATCTTTTTCTGCGCTCTTTTCATCTGGAG
>CAJWLI010000035.1 GCA_913043075.1 uncultured Gammaproteobacteria bacterium | reverse complement strand
TTCCTCTGAGTTGATCCCTGCATACTCCAATACTCTGGGGTGCACCATCCCGGAGCCCATCACTTCGAGCCATCCAGTATGGCTACAAACTCTACAACCTTTTCCATCGCAATTGACACATGAGACATCTACCTCAGCCGATGGTTCAGTGAAAGGGAAATAAGACGGTCTGAATCTAATTTCAAGACCTTCTTTCTCAAAAAAAGCTCGCAAGAACTGGATTATCATCCCCTTTAAGTCAGCAAATGTTACGTTAGTGTCGACAACAAGGCCTTCAACTTGGTGGAACATGGGTAAATGAGAAGGATCAGGTTGATCAACCCTATAGACTCGACCAGGACAAATTATCTTAATCGGGGGTTTTTGCTCTTCCATCACTCTCACTTGGACAGGGGAGGTGTGAGTCCTTAGCAATAATTCTTTGTTGAAGTAAAAAGTATCATGCATAGCTCTCGCTGGGTGATGCTTGGGAATATTCAGCGCTTCGAAGTTATGGTAATCATCTTCTATCTCGGGACCTTCGACGACTGAAAACCCAACAGAGGAAAAAAAACTTTCAATCCTATTGAGAACTTGCGTTATTGGATGCAAGGCTCCGGTCGAGGACCCGATTCCAGGCAACGTGATGTCTATAAATTCTGATTTTTCTTTATCTTCTTCAACCCGTGCTCTTATTTCAAGCTTCCTAACTTCGAGAAGCTTAACTAACTCTTTTTTCTGTTCATTAATCAATGCGCCTTGAGAAGGGCGCTCTTCTGGAGGTAGTTTCCCCAATTCTTTTAGAAGTGCGGAAAGTTCGCCTTTTTTTCCTAGATATTTAACTCGAGTCAAATCCAAAGAAGCCAGATCATTCGCGGAAATGATATCTTTTTTCGCTCTTCCGAGAATGTTTTCTAGAGTCGCCACAGTGCCTAGTCTACTTTTTCAAAAAGCCTTGTAAATCGATTTCGCTCAAGCAGCTTTGGATTCTTTTACCTTCTCAGCGAGAGCGGAGAAAGCCTCTTTTTTGTTAAGAGCTAAGTCCGCTAAAACTCTTCTATCAATTTCTACGTTATGTTTCTTCAAGCCATCGATAAAGACACTGTAAGATAAACCAAATTCTCTGGCCGCAGCATTGATCCTTTGAATCCAAAGAGCTCGGAACATTCTTTTTTTAACTCGCCTGTCTCTGTATGCGTATTGCCCCGCCTTAGTGACAGCTTGCTTTGCCACTCTATAAATCCGGGACCTTGCCCCATAGTAACCCTTTGCCGCTTTCAAAACCTTTTTGTGCTTTCTATGGGCTGTCACACCTCTTTTAATTCTTGGCATATCTTATTCTCCCAGTAAGCGTTTTATTAATGGGGTATCAGATGCAGCAACGTCTTTCATTCCTCTAAGGTGACGCTTACGCTTAGTGCTTTTTTTTGTCAGAATATGATTTCTAAATGACCTGCGATGCTTATACCCTTTTGCAGTTTTTTTAAACCTTTTAGCGGCTCCGCTACTTGTTTTTAATTTCGGCATTGTATTAACCTTTTTTAAGCTTATTGTTCTATCTTGCTAGGATCCAATTGAACCTGGTTTCCTATTTAGGCAAGAGGTAATGCGGTCACTGTCCGCTAGTTTCATCTGAGGTTGAAACCGCTTTCTTCTTTCCATTCGGCGCTAACACCATCGTTAGCTGCCTGCCTTCCATCTTAGGAAACATCTCCACCGTTCCAATCTCTAGTAAATCCTCTTCTACTCTCTTCAAAAGCTCCATTCCTAGCTCTTGATGGGCCATCTCCCTTCCCCTGAATCTTAGGGTAACTTTAGCTTTGTCACCATCGGTTAAAAACCTAGTAAGGTTCCTTAGCTTAACTTGATAATCGCCTTCATCTGTTCCAGGACGAAATTTCATTTCCTTAACTTGCATTCTTCGCTGTTTTTTCTTCGCAGCTGCTTTTCCTTTCTTCGCCTCGAAAACATGCTTCCCATAATCCAATATCTTGCAAACTACGGGGTCCGCCAAGGGAGCTATTTCTACCAAATCAAGTTTCTCTGACTTCGCCTCCTTTAAGGCCTCTTCTATAGGCACGATGCCTACTTGCTCACCGTTCGCCCCAATTAATCTAACCGTTGAAACGTCAATCTCTTCGTTAATGCGAGATTTTTTCGAGTTTTCTTTGATACACTTATCTCCTTGAAATCAGCTAAGGTCGCGGATTATATCAAAATCCTAGGATTCGTCATTACTATTTATCCATCTCTTAGCTTTAATATGCTTTTCTAGAAGCGAAACAAATTCTGCTTTGGTCATTGGTCCTAAATCATCGCCATATCTTGTCCTAACAGACACGTTATCATCCTCAACCTCTTTGGATCCAACCACCAGCATAAACGGAACTCTTTGGATAGTATTCTCCCTTATTTTAAGCCCGATCTTCTCATTTCTAAGATCTGCCTCTACCCGAAACCCTTTTTTGGCGAGCATTTCTAAAAGACCAGCTATATATTCTTCCTGTCCTGCAGAAATATTACAAAGTATCGCTTGGACAGGGGAAAGCCAAACAGGCAAATCGCCCGAATAGTTCTCGATTAATATCCCCGCAAACCGCTCTAAAGAACCGAAGAGAGCACGGTGCAGCATGACTGGGCGCTTGTCCCGATTACCTCTTTCATCAACATAAGTAATATCAAATCTTTCCGGTAAATTCATATCAACCTGCAGAGTTCCGCACTGCCAATCTCGACCAATAGCGTCACGCAACACAAACTCTAATTTCGGACCGTAAAAAGCTCCTTCTCCTGGAAAGAGAACGTACTCAAGCCCCATCATATCGAGTGAATTAGTCAGAGCTCCCTCAAGCTTATCCCAAGTCTCATCACTGCCAATCCTCTTTTCGGGTCTGGTAGAAAGCTTAATAACAACATCTTCAAAACCAAAATCTTTGTAGATATCCAATACAAGTGCCACTACATCAATGCACTCCTGCTCCATTTGCTCTTCAGTGCAATAAATATGCGCATCGTCTTGAGTGAAATGACGAACTCGCATCAAACCATGTAACGCGCCCGAAGGCTCGTATCGATGAACCTTTCCAAACTCTGCCATACGCAAGGGCAAGTCCCGATAACTTTTTAACCCTTGCGCAAACATAGACACAGAGCCAGGGCAATTCATTGGCTTCAGGGCGAAAATGCGATCGTCCTCTGTTTGAGTAGAAAACATATGTTCACGATAGTTAAACCAATGTCCTGAAGTTTCCCACAAACCGCGGTCCATTACGTCCGGAGTGTTCACCTCTACATACCCGGCCGCTCTCTGACGCCCTCGCATATAATCCAACAACTCAAGAAATAAAGTCCAACCCTTGGGGTGCCAAAACACCGATCCAGGCGCCTCATCACTGAAATGGAATAGATCTAGCTTCCTGCCTAACTTACGATGATCGCGCTTCTCCGATTCCTCAACTCTTTTAAGATAAGCCTGCAATCCCTTCTTGTCAGCCCAAGCGGTGCCGTAGACCCTTTGGAGCATCTCATTTTTTGAGTCTCCTCTCCAATATGCTCCTGAAACTTTGGTAAGCTTAAAATTCTTTAAGAATCGAGTGTTTGGCACATGTGGACCTCTGCACATATCTAGATACTCTTCGTGATAATAGAGACCCATTTCTTGCTCTTCGGGCATATCCTCTATTAGTCGCAATTTGTAATCTTCGCCTCGGACCGTGAACTCTTCGATAACTTTATCTCTCCTGACCATCTTCTTGATGACATCATACTCAGTTGAGATCAAATCCTTCATTCGATCTTCAATTTTTAATAAATCTTCGGAAGAAAACGGCGTAGTTGTAGAGATATCATAGTAGAAGCCATCGTCTATTACCGGGCCAATCACCATTTTTGCCTCGGGAAAAAGCTGCTTGACTGCGTGGCCAATGAGATGAGAGCAAGAATGTCTGATTATCTCAACACCTTCATTATCTTTTGCAGTTATGATTCGGACATACGAGTCTTGCTCAATCAGGTCGCTCGCATCGCACAGAGTACCGTTTACTTCTCCGGCTATCGTCGCTTTCGCTAACCCCGGCCCAATCATCTTTGCTATATCATGAACCGTAGTCGGGCTCGAGACCTCCCTCTTGCTCCCATCGGGAAGCGTAATGCTTATCATGACTTGTCCTGATTTATAGCTGAATTAGATTGCATATCTTTTCTGACTCTAACACCGATTATGGTAGGAATGGTCGGATTCGAACCGACGACCCTCGCCTTGTCGAGACGATGCTCTAACCAACTGAGCTACATTCCTAATCGATAACTCTAATATACTGGTGCAGAGTGTACATAACCTTATCGATAAAAAGAAGATCGAGCCTGCTGCATAAAGCTTTAGAGGCAACTTGAAAAAAGGTGAGGCAACTTTTCAATCTTTCTAGAGCTTTACTAGCACCGACCGCAAATCTTCGATCTTATCTCTTGTTTTGGCGGCGTCTTCAAACTTGAGGTTTTTAGCATATTGAAACATCTGTTTTTCTAAAGATAGGATGTCTTTACCAAGTTGCTCGGCACTAACAAATGCCTTCCCTACAGCTTTCCCCTCCCTTCTTACTGACTCTTTTCTTTTCTTTGAACCCCTCACAATGTGAAGTCCTTCCAGAACGTCGGAAACTTCTCGTTCAATTCCCTTAGGGATAATATTGTTTTCAAGGTTGTGTTTTAGCTGCTTTTCTCTTCTCCTTTCGGTTTCTTTGATCGCTCTTTCCATTGAGTCGGTTTTTTTGTCAGCGTATAGAATCGCTTTGCCATTTATATTTCTTGCCGACCGACCAATAGTTTGAATAAGCGATCTTTCTGAACGCAGATAACCTTCCTTGTCGGCATCAAAGATAGCGACAAGTGATACCTCTGGCATATCAAGGCCTTCCCTTAGCAAATTGATTCCAACCAAGACATCGAATTCTCCCAACCTCAAATCCCTGATAATTTCAATTCTCTCAACGGTATCGATATCTGAATGCAGATATCGTACTCGAACGCCGTTATCACTCAAATAATCTGTCAAATTCTCGGCCATACGCTTTGTTAGAGTTGTAATCAAGACCCTTTCAGATATCTCGACTCTTTTCCCAATCTCCGATAGCACATCATCAACCTGTGAATTGGCAGGCCGTATTTCCACAGAAGGATCGACTAAACCTGTTGGACGAACTACCTGTTCCACTATTTGGCCGGATTTCTCAATCTCGTATGAGCTGGGTGTAGCAGAAACGAATATTGACTGAACTGGCTTAGATTCCCATTCTTCGAACCTCAGAGGCCTATTATCAAGCGCAGAAGGAAGGCGAAAACCGAAATTTACTAACGTTTCTTTTCGAGATCGGTCTCCTTTATACATTGCCCCAAGTTGGGGAACACCCACATGCGACTCATCCATGATCAAAAGCGCGCTGTCAGGCAGATAATCGTAAAGCGTAGGTGGCGGCTCTCCCGCTGATCTGCCCGAAAGATATCTTGAATAGTTTTCAATACCACTGCAGAACCCAAGCTCTTTCATCATTTCCAGGTCAAATCTTGTCCGTTGTTCTAGACGCTGAGCTTCAACTAATTTTCCATCGCGCTTAAGTTCCTTCAAGCGAATCTCCAGTTCTTGCCCTATAGATACGGTTGCGTTGTCGAGGGTCTCTTGGGGAGTCACATAATGTGACTTTGGAAAGATTGTTATTCTTGGAACTTTTCGATTGACCTCCCCAGTTAGCGGATCAAAATAAGATAACTCTTCTATTTCTTCATCAAAAAGCTCAACTCTAATAGCCTCTTTATCGGACTCGGCGGGAAATATATCGATAACGTCTCCTCGGACCCGATAAGTAGACCTCCTAAGCTCAATATCGTTTCGAGTGTATTGCATCTCCGTTAGTCGACGAAGTATCTGTCTCTGATCGATAGTATCGCCTCGATCTAAATGCAAAACCATTTTCAGATAGGCAACGGGATCTCCGAGCCCATAGATTGCAGATACAGAGGCAACAACTATTGTATCGTCTCTCTCGAGCAAAGCTTTAGTCGCAGACAATCGCATCTGTTCGATATGCTCATTTATACTAGCATCCTTTTCAATATAAGTATCAGAAGCTGGTACGTAAGCTTCGGGCTGATAATAATCGTAATAAGAAACGAAATACTCTATAGCATTCTTTGGAAAAAACTCTTTGAATTCGCCATAAAGTTGAGCTGCTAGAGTTTTGTTTGGGGCCATAACTAAAGTCGGCCTCTGCATCTTCTCAATGACCTTAGCAATCGTAAAAGTCTTACCGGAGCCGGTCACTCCGAGAAGAGTTTGGTATCCTAATCCGGTCTCTATCCCCTCTATGAGGGACTTGATCGCGCCGGGTTGATCTCCGGCGGGTAGATATCTGGACTGAATTTTAAATTTTTTCTTTAACATGTTCGTATAATCAAAAAACAGCGGCTAATGCTTATTGACGATTTCCAACCGGGTCTTTAAACTTCAGCGTTGGCTGCGATTCCCCGATAGCTCAGTTGGTAGAGCAAATGACTGTTAATCATTGGGTCCCTGGTTCGAGCCCAGGTCGGGGAGCCAAAATGCCATAGAATCGTCAATCATCCAATTCAAAATATTTTCTTGTCGAGAATGCCAAATATAGCACGGAGCGACTTAAGGCTTCTCTCGTTTTGAAAAATCATCTCTTTCTGACGGAACTATAGGTTTCTCATTTTTTAAACTCGAAAAAAAAGAAAATCCGTATCCTACTATTACCCCTGAAGTAAAAGACGCCAACAACAACCAACTCACTGGCCATTCAGAAGACGAATAGATGAGAAATTTCAAACTCACTCGTTCCGTGTTATCGATCATCAACAGAAACGCTACAAGAAATATAAAAAGACAAACAAGAAATCGAAAAATTAGTCTATAAAAAGTTATTTCTCCAAGCCAAAGGTAATTTTCTCAATAGGTCTAAATAACCACCCAGCTAAATCCTGTTAAATAAAAGGGGGGTCTTGCTTGGCAGATTCAACATTGACACGCTCCCGAAGTTCTTTACCGGGCTTAAAATGCGGCACATGTTTTCCTCGCAAAGATACTCTCTCTCCAGTTTTAGGGTTCCTACCCATCCTTGGAGCGCGGTAATGAAGACTGAAACTCCCGAATCCCCGAATTTCCACCCTTTCTCCAGAGGAGAGTCTATCAGCCATTTGCTCAATAATGGTTTTTACAGAAAGCTCAACATCTTTGTAGGATAGTTGCCCATGTGAAAAAGAAATTTTCTCTATAAGATCTGATTTCGTCATCGTTTTTACAACAAACCTATTTTATCCGTCAGCTAGATTCGGCTTTATCTTCAGAGTTGTCCATCTGTTTCTTTATTAAATCGCCAATTGTGGTTGGCTGCACTTCATCATTTTTTTCTCGGTGTTCACGAACCGCTAATTCTTCTTCCGCCATCGCTTTAGCTTTGATGGAAGTGCTTATTGATCTCGATTTTCTATCTACTGCGATTATTGCTACTTCAATCTCTTCACCAACGGAAACAACGGTTCGAGCATCATCGACTCGATCAACGCTAATCTCTCCAACTTTAAGCGACGCTTCAACGTCTTCAGCAAGAATCAAGATCGCTTGTTTGGCATCGACCTCTTTTACGGTTCCCATGACTATCGAACCTTTGTCGCTTTCGGAAACAAATTTCATAAATGGGTCATTCTCAAGTTGTTTCAGACCCAATGAGATTCTTTCTCTCTCGGCATCTATTGCGAGAATCACCGTCTCTATTTCGTCGCCCTTAGTAAAAAGACGAACCGCCTGCTCACCTGGCTCCGTCCACGATATATCGGACAAATGGACCAAGCCATCAATATTCCCATCTAATCCTATAAAAATACCAAAATCTGTTATTGACTTTATGTATCCTTTTATCTTGTCTCCTTTTTCTCGAGTTTTCGCGAATTCTTCCCAGGGGTTTCCAAGACACTGTTTAATTCCTAACGAAATTCGCCGACGATCTTCATCAATGTCTAAAACCATGACCTCAACTTGATCGCCCACTTGAACAACTTTGCTGGGGTGGATATTTCTGTTAGTCCAATCCATTTCAGAAACATGAACGAGTCCCTCAACACCCTCTTCTATCTCGGCAAAACATCCATAATCAGTAAGGTTTGTGACCTTTGCTGTTGCTTTAGCTCCCTCTGGATACCTCTTTGTAATCGCAACCCACGGATCCTCTCCTAACTGCTTAAGCCCCAAAGATACCCTGTTGCGTTCTCTATCAAACTTTAATACTTTCACATCGATTTCTTCGCCAACCTCAACAATTTCTCCCGGATGCTTGATTCGCTTCCACGCCATGTCCGTAATGTGCAAGAGCCCGTCCACTCCTCCTAGGTCCACAAAAGCTCCGTAATCTGTTAGATTTTTCACAACTCCTTTTACTTGGAGTCCCTCCTGGAGCGAGGTTAGCAGGGCCTCTCTCTCTTCGCTGTTTTCCTGCTCTAAAACACTTCGTCTTGATACTACGACGTTGTTTCTTTTTTGATCTAACTTTATTACTTTGAACTCCATCTCGCGGCCTTCAAGTTGCTCATTCTCTCTTAATGGCCTGACGTCAACGAGAGATCCTGGAAGAAAAGCTCTGATGTCTTTTACCTCGACTGTAAAGCCACCTTTTACCCGACCACTAATAAAGCCTGTAATAACCTCCTGACTTTCATAGACCTTTTCTAGCATTTGCCATGACTCTGCTCTCTTAGCCTTCTCTCTTGAAAGCAGGGTTTCACCAAAACCGTCGTCAACAGCATCCATACTTACTTGGACCTTGTCGCCGATTTTTACTTCAAGCTCGCCGCTATCTTGCAGAAACTGAGATCTTGGAATGACACCTTCGGATTTTAGGCCCGCATGGACAGTGACCCATTCGTTATCAATGTCTACAACCTCTCCCATAACAATTGAACCGGAGTTCATATCAACGGTTTTTAAGCTTTCCTCGAAAAGTTCTGCAAAACTCTCACTCATTAACTAAATTCCCATGTTTTTTGTTTTTAAAGTCCCCAAGAAAACGTCAAAGGAATGGTATTTAAATATTCCTAACGCTCACCACTCTCCTAGCAAGTCTCCCATCTTTTTTTCGATCATATAACTGACCTGTACAATGTCTAAATCAGTACTATCAATTACCATCGAATCCTCTAAAAACTTTAAGGGAGACGCTCTTCGAGAGGAGTCGTGATAATCTCGGTCAACTAAGCTCGTTTCAAGGGCGACGAGACTAACATCGATTCCTTTATCTTTCAACTGCTTATGACGTCTTTCAGCCCTGCAGGAGGGGCTTGCAGTTAAAAAGACTTTCAACAAAGCGTCTGGGAAAACAACCGACCCCATGTCTCTCCCATCAGCTATTAAACCCGGGCGCGCTCTAAAGGATCTTTGTAAATCTAGCAAAGCTCTGCGCACGAGAGGCATTTTAGCAATCTTTGAAGCAAAAGCTCCCGCTTGTTCAGTCCGCGCATCACCGTTGCCGTTAATGGAAACCTGACTGAAAGATCTATTTTTAGTTTCTTTCGGGCTACCAACAAGTTTAGCTTCCAAGCACTCTGCTAACCTTTTTGACTCACTCCAATCATCGGCTAAAACCGAAAGCGAGATGCCTTGGGACAAAACCTCCAAACCAAAAAGTCGGTATAACAATCCGCTGTCGAGGTAGTTGAATCCCGTCTTATTTGAAAGAAACTCTGAAACAGCACCTTTTCCAGAGGCGCTTGGCCCATCTATCGTTATAACAGGAGGATAGATGCCTACCATATCAAAGCTCCTTTGTGATAGATGAAAAATGCTCTCTCACAATTTTCCCTCTCTCAAGAAACCGTTTTACTTCGGAATGGTCTCCTGAGGCTATCTTATTTTTCATTTTCTCAAGTCCGATCATAAATTTTTCCAAAGATTCAATTAATTTTAAATCGTTAGCCAAAAAAATATCCGTCCAAATACCGGGGTCAGAAGCAGAAATCCTCGATATATCTCTAAAACTTCCCGCCGCATGAGCAAGTGCCGCTGCTCGATCTGGCTCAGAATAGATACTCTCACTAAAAACACTAGATAATAGATGAGGGAGGTGGCTAGTTTTAGCTAAAATAGTGTCGTGGTCTTGAACCGACATTATGGAAATTTTGCAGCCCATTAGGCTCCAAAGCTTTGAAACCTTCTCCAAAGCATTCTTGTCCGTTTCCTCATTGGGAGTCAATATCACAGAATGTCCTTCAAATAAGCCTGCCTCGCTAGCTCCCATACCTTTTTTCTCCGAGCCAGCGATTGGGTGACCCGGTATGATACGAGGTGGCACTTTTGTAAACACTGCTTCAACATCTTCGACAAAGGAGCCTTTAACACTCCCAACATCGGTAATTATCTGGTCTCTTAGGTCTATCTGCTCTAGCACCCCTCGCATTTCACCCACAGGGACCGATA
>CAJWLI010000034.1 GCA_913043075.1 uncultured Gammaproteobacteria bacterium | reverse complement strand
TTCGCCCGCCAAGAGATTTTGAAGCTGTTGCTTGAACTTCCTAACGTAAGGACAAGGGTTGCACCAGACTTTCATGACATCGAAGCTATTCAGAATAGCGATTTTCTTATCACCTACACCTGCAATCTGATGCCTGAAGAGCACGAACAATTGGCATTGAAAGAGTACATAGCCAACGGCGGAAAATGGTTTGCACTCCACGGGACAAACTCGATCTTAGAGTTTACAGCGGACGGCGTTGATGCGCCGGAGACTGCGCCGATACTTATGGACTTGCTAGGCTCTCAGTTTATGGCTCACCCACCCATTCAGCTTTTTACAGTGAAAACAGAGGCGAAGGGACATGAACTGGTAAAAGATATTGGTGAGTTTCAGACAGATGACGAGCAATATCTTTGCAAAATGCACGGAGAGAACGAATTGCTGATGTATTCCGATTATAGCGGCACGTGCGATGGCTGGATAAACTCCGATTTCACCGATAACGAGAAACGGGCAGTTTATTATATAAAGAGGACAGGAAAGGGAGAAGTACTGTATCTCAATCTTGGTCATTGCCGAGGACATTGGGATATGGAACCAGTCGCAGAGTACTATCCTGAAATCGAAAAGGGCTCGTGGGATAAACCAGAATATTATGAGCTTTTAAGGCGGGGGATTAAGTACTGCGCCTCATCCCCACCATAGTCTGATCTGGTCAAAAACATAAGGGGGTTTTTAAAGTCGAATAGGCAACGTCCGATACAAGATGCTTCTTTAGCCTCGCAAGCCTGCCACCAAGAACTCCAAACCCGCAGGTTTTGAACCTGAACTCCTGTTGCCCCATTGAGATTTTCACACGCTCTATTTGTTTTTTTTCGCTTGACTGTGAAGCAGCATTGTAAGAAAGTGCAGAAACTATGAAGGTGTTCCAAGCCTAGTCAAAAAAAATAAGATTCAGTGTAAAAAGAGGGATAGATTGATATGAAGAGAATTATTCTCGTGCTCAGCCTTGGGCTGGGCGTTTTAAACGTTAGTAACTTTTCGCTTGCCGAAGAGTCTGCCCGAGACATGGAGGAGGTGGTGGTAACCTCTAGACGGAGGAATGAGTCACAACAAGACGTTCCACTCTCGGTAACTGCTTTCAACGCTGAGCGAATAGAGCAGCTTAAGCCAACGACTTTGAGAGACTTCGACTCCCTCGCGCCAAACGTCTTTATCGGTATGAACGCAGCTGGACCCAGCAACGGCCAAATTTTTATTAGAGGAATCGGTTACGGGGGAGCGGAGAAAACTCAGAGCCCACAAGTTGGATTGATCGTCGACGGAATCCAACTGGGGTCAAACACGGGACAACTCATTGACGCTTTCGATATTGAAAGCATAGAAGTTAACAGAGGCCCCCAGGGGGTTCTATTTGGCAAGAACACTATTGGTGGAAACATCGTTGTAAACAGGGTAAAGCCTGAGTTTAATGAGTTTAGCTTGAACACTAGTGCAGAGTTCGGCAACTTCGATTCAGAAGTTTTTAAAGCTCGCTTTAATATTCCGTTGATTGACGACCAGCTAGCATTAAAAGTTGGCGCGATAACGCGCAATAGGGAGGGCTACTACGACAATCTGACTCTCGGTCAAACTGCTGGCGACGTAGATTTTCAATCCTTGACGGTGGCGCTGAGGTGGGCTCCTTCAGATAATTTCGAGATGATCGCGACGTACGATAACGTCGACGATACTAGCCAAATAAGCCCGCAAGATCCGCGTTTTGATGGAGATGATCCATTTCAAAATAGGGCTAACAAAGAGGAACCGACTATATACGATGTTGACCAATTCGGTATCCGAGCGACCTGGAACATAAACGATAACTTGACGCTTTACAGCATCACAGGCTATCACGACAGTTATGACAGTGTTAATCAAGATTTCGACGGGGGCCCCTCTATTGGCCTGGGTTCAACTCCATTTGCACAGCTGCATACACTCAGACAACAGGGTTTTGATGTCTTCTCTCAAGAGCTGAGACTAAATGGCAATTTGGGTGAAGATGTTGATTTCATGGTAGGTTACTATTATTACGACAGCGAACAAGATTTTTATCAGGGCACAAATCAGTTCTTCCAACTCGCGCTTGGGCTGCCTGCGGGCGTGCCTTGTTCGGCGATAATCCCTGGCACGCGCAATAACGGGGCATTTTGTCAGCTACCCAACGCAAGATCGACTCAATTCGCAACAGAGGATGTGGAATCAAACGCCATATTTGCATCTCTGACTTGGAGGGCCACCGAAGCCATTGAAGTCTCGCTGGGAGTGAGGAGGATCGACGAAGAGAAAGCTGGATTCAATTCCTACTTTGACCATAGCACCGGATTATTCGACGCCGAAGATACGATTAACGAATTTGATTTTTCTGATTATCCAACGCGCGTAGGAACCACATACTCAATTGAGGACGAATGGGACGACACCATCTTCACGGCTTCAGCAAGCTACAGTATAAGCAGCGACAATAATGTCTATGTGAATTACTCTGAAGGATTCAGATCTGGCGGATTCAGCATCCGCTCGGCTGGGGATCCAAGCGAGGCACCATATGAGCCTGAATATGCCGATCAAATAGAGATTGGCTCAAAAAATGAGTTCTTCGATGGCCGCCTCCAATTAAATTTGGCTTGGTTTGAGCTTACCCAGGAGAACGAGCAAATTCAGAACATCATAGTCCTTCCAGCAGACAGAATCCCTGGGACCACTACTCTTATAAATAATGCGAATGAGTCAACTTACGACGGCTGGGAGCTTGAGGGAAGATGGCTAATAAACGATAACCTAACTTTGACCTTTAATTACGGGTCTATGGACCTTGAGGAAGAGGATTTCGATTTGGCTTGTCAATTTGTGGACGGGTGCATTTCCTCTATCCCAGGAGAACCAAACGATCCAGTAGACACATTGCGACGGCTCTCAGGCGATAACGAAAACAGAGCACCAGAAGAAACTTGGTCCGTGAACCTCGCTTATGCAAATGAGCTTGGCAAAGGAACGATTTATTCCAATATCGGGGTCAAGTATGCGGGAAGACAATTGCTTGTGAATACTGGAGCGGGCATAGACAACCGAACTTATCAAGATGGATATCATCTAGTGGACGCTAGGGTTGCTTATGAACTCCCGTTAGAAAATGAAAGTTACCTAACGATTTCGCTTTACGGAAAAAATTTGAATGACGAAGAGTACCGCGAGCAGGTTCTATTCTTGGGGGGCGGGACAGAAATCCTCCCCAGCGGTGGGCCCAACAGTGGATTTCAGGGATGGGGCGCCCCGAGAACTTATGCCCTTGAGTTGAAGTACTCAATGTGAAATTCTAAGCAATATTGGCTAAAAAAGGGGCTTCTGAGCCCCTTTTTTTTAAGGAGAGAGTGATGAGACATACCGAAATCGTTTTAGATTTTATTGACGCTTGGAACACTATGAACTGGGACAAGGCTGCAGGCTTGCTTGACGATAATGTCGTTTGGCACAACATCCCTATGGAAAAAATAGTGGGTAAACAGATGGTTGATGCTGCGATGAGAGGAATGGGCCCCGAATCTGTCGATTGGGAAGTACTATCGATAGCTGAAAACGGAAATAAGGTTCTCACCGAGCGAATAGATAAGTTTGATATGCCTGGTGATAAGAAGATTAATATCCCTGTTATGGGGACGTTTGAACTAGAAAATGGAAAAATAAAGGCTTGGCGAGATTATTTTGACCTGGCTACTTTTACTAATCAGATGGCATAACCAAGCATCTTCAAGAGAAGCCAACAGCGAGAAGACAAGGCTACGAAGTTGACAAAGGAACAAAGAATTCTATTTATAAGACACGGAGAAACTGTTGGAAATCTTGAGCAGATAGCTCACGGGCAGACAGAGTCGCCTCTCAACAAAAGAGGTATTGCCCAAGCTCAGGCAACTGGAAAGGAAATCTCTGAATGGGATTGCCGTTTTGACAAGATTTATACGAGCCCCCTCAGCAGGGCAAAGGACACAGGTTCTATTATCAAGGAAAAGCTTGGAATTCCCCTTGAGGTGGTCGAGGGGCTGATTGAAGGTTTCCTGGGAATTCTTGAAAACGCCACCTATCAGGAATTGGGGGAATTTGGGTTTGGCGCGAAGTCACTGAAGGATGACGACTTCAGCGAACATAAGGGTGAATCGCCCAACCAATTGGGAGACAGGATCTTTCGAACCGTCGAGCGAATCAGAGATAGTCACCCCGGGGGAAACCTTATAATAGTGAGCCACGGCGCCGCCATTGCCCACTACCTAGCAAAAGCGCTGAAAACTAGACCTGCTTTCGGCCATCAGTACTTGATGCATAACGCGGGCATAACAGAGTTATCTTTCGATGGAATTAATCGCCCAGAACTCGTTTTATTAAATCAATACAAACACCTGGCCGTTGAACTTCAATCAGATCCCTTGAGACGAGATCAGCATGTCCCCGAATAGCATCCCACTCTCGTTACCCGAGCTCACAAAGGAATGGCTCCAAAAAGTCCTAAATAATGAACTCGATGAATCCACAATAATTGAATTCTCTTCCCAAATAATCGGCGTGGGTGAGGGTTTTATGGGAGAGCTTGCTCGAATCAAACTGACTTTCGAAGAGCCTTCTTCGGTAGCACAAGATTCTTTCATCATTAAATTTGCTGCCGCGAGGCAGGATACCAGAGACATGGCAGCCGACCGAAATCTTTATAAACGCGAGATAGGTTTTTACCGCGACATCGGTGAAAGATCTGGGATATCTATTCCTAAGTGTCATTTTGCTCACTACGATGAAAGGTCTAATAAGTTCGTATTGTTAATTGAAGATCTTGCGCCGGGCGAGCCAAGCGATCAAATACATGGCACGGACCGCGAAACCTCAGAAAAGGTGATTATTGGATTTGCTAAACTTCATGCTAAGTGGTGGAACAGCAAAGAATTAGAATCTTTAGACTGGGCGAAATGGCAAATCACAGAAATGCCAAAAGAAAAATCCATCGAAATGTTTAAGATTGGACACGAAGAAGCTAAACGAACTGGTAAATTTCAGGCATACCCAGAGATGAATCGGCTAATGGAGTATTTGCCACCCCTGCTTAAATTCGATCCCGCGCCACCCTTCCCTTTTTCTCTTACTCATGGTGATCTCCGTTCAGACAATGTTATTCGACCTACAAAGGAGGGAGGAAGGTTCGCTATTATTGATTGGCAAATTAGCGGCATTGGCGACCCGATTTCGGACATTGCTTATTGGATGATCTTAAGCCTCTCTGTCGAAGAAAGACGGAAAACTGAGAAACATCTTTTAAATCTCTACCACAAAACCCTTCTTGAATGCGGCGTAAAGGGATATGGATACAAAAAATTTGTAAACGCTTACAGAACAAATATTGCAGTAATCCAACTTATGTTCTCCATGCCAATTGACCAAATAGACGATTCAAGCGACCGGGCCAAAGAACTATTCCATCAGTTTTATTCTCGGATAGATGCCGCATTAGTGGATTGGGAAATGGAAAAATTACTGAGGTCTTTGCCCTATATTTACCCTTTTATTAAACTTGTTTTAATTGCCCGCAAGGCACTGGGAATTTAAAAGGAAGTTGGAGGCGAAATGAAAACTGTCGATAGCAGGAATAACTGGCGTTTAATCGATGAAATGTTAGAAACGGAAACGGACGAGTGGCGGCGACACATGTTGTTGCAATTGAAGGAGCATGTTCAGGCAGAGTGCGGCAGTGACTTGGAGGCATTACTGAAAACGATGTCTTCCGAACCTCGGTTTCATATCTGGTCAGCAAACGAAGACACCGGTCCAAAAGGGTTTGAAGCATTAAAACAGTTTTACTCTGGATTAATAGCCAGCAAATCAAATCAGTTTGAGTATGCAGTAGAGAGAATCGTGATAGGAGATGACACTCTGGTTACTGAAGGAGAGTTATATACGCCGTTCAGTGGTGCTATGCTTAAACAAATGGGTCTTCCCGAGGTAGACGAGAATAAACATTATGCCACCTCAGGAAGAGCAGTTACCTTCTGGCCATTTGAGGTCGATACCGGAAAGATTATTGGCGAGGACATATATTCACTCACCACTGATATCTCAACGGCCCAAGAAGTCAATTTGAATCCATACACGTACGGAGAAACATAATGAAAGCAGCAGTTTTCATGGGACCAGGGAAAAGTCTAGAGGTTCAAGAGATTGATATCCCAAAACTCGCTGATGATGAAATTCTTGTAAAAGTAGCCAACTGCGGCGTTTGCGGAACAGACATACACGCCTCAAAAGAGGGTCCATTTATGGTCCCGCTAAATACTGTTTTTGGACACGAGTTTTCGGGAGAGATTGTAGAATTAGGTTCAGAGGTCGACGAAAATTCGTTTCGCGTGGGTGAAAGAGTCACGTCGCTTCCTTTCTTTAAAGGCCAGAACATCGGCCTGAGTTCAGTTACGGGAGCCTATGCCGAGTACCTGAAGGTCATTCCCGATCAGGTTGTAAAGATTCCTGACGAAATTGACGATCTCAATGCAGCGCTAGTTGAACCTCTCGCAGTCGGACTCCATGCCGTAAAAATGGCTGGTAATATCGCACAGCAGAATATCCTGATTATTGGCGCTGGGCCAATCGGATTGGCCTGCGCGACTTGGTGTAAATTCTTTGGTGCGCGAAACATAGTAATCAGCGAGATGTCTCCGGCTAGAATCGAGATGGCGAAAAAGTTGGGGTTCGATCAAATAGTAGATCCCAAAGACGTAGACAATCAATTTGAACAGATTGCAGGCGGGCCACCGGACATCCAAGTTGAATGTGTTGGAGCTCCCGGAATCATGCAACAATGCATTGAACGAGCGCCCAAAAGAGGCTTTATACTGGGAGTTGGTTTGTGCGATCACCCCGACACAATCGTTCCCTTGATCGCATTTGGAAAAGAACTAACGATTCGTTGGGCGGTCGCCTACGACAAAGAGGACTGGGAATTTACCATGGAC
The DNA here is from genome assembly GCA_913043075.1 of uncultured Gammaproteobacteria bacterium. GTDB lineage: Bacteria > Pseudomonadota > Gammaproteobacteria > Pseudomonadales > Azotimanducaceae > UBA9659. The sequence goes on along the minus strand of CAJWLI010000034.1, from coordinate 3,452 downwards.
ATGATGGTAGCGCAGAGAATAGATGCATCTGCAATGATCACCAATGTCGTTTCACTAGCAGAACTCCCAGCAATTTTCGATGCGCTCCACACGCCAAGTGATCAGTGTAAGGTGATAATAGATTTATCTCGATAAAACATAGTTAGATAAAATTTAAGAATCTACACGCGGACAGAATTCAACGGAGGTCACACAAATGTCTCGAGAACAACTTCTTCAAATGGCGCGCAACAACATTGCGCATGGAGACGCTGGAACGATCCCGCAAGCGAAAGAAATACTCAAAGTGCCAGCCTGCAACTACTATGACGAGGGCAGATGGAAGCTAGAGATGAAAAATATTTTTAACCGAATGCCATTAATGCTCGCGATGTCTGCTGAGATCAGAAAACCAGGCGACTACAAAGCGATGGAAGCCAGCGGCATTCCTATAATTATTGTAAGAGACAAAAACGGACAGGTTAGGGCTTTTGTAAACATGTGTAGTCATCGAGGCGCACAACTAATGGAGGAAGGCAGCGGCAACACTCATCGGTTTACCTGCCCCTATCACGCTTGGTCCTACAACACTGAAGGAGACCTAATAGGCGTCTTGGCTCCGAAAGACTTTGGAGAGTTCGATAAAACAGAAAACGGTTTAGAAGAGCTGCCTTGCCTTGAAAAAGCGGGGCTAGTTTGGGTTACACCAAACCCTCATTCGACTTTGGACATAAACCTTTTCTTATCAGGTTATGATCAGCTTCTAGAAAATTTTGGATTCGAAGATTGGTACCTATTTGGAACCCAAAGGGTTGATGGGCCCAACTGGAAAATTGCCTACGATGGCTACATGGATCTTTACCACCTCCCCATTCTTCACAAGAACACCTTTGGCCCCGACTTTCCAAATCAGGCTATCTATTATAGCTGGGGACCACATCAACGAGTTTCGGGTCCGATGAAGGGCATGGCAAAAATGCTAGGGCCTGACGAATCCCAATGGCCCACAGAGCTATTGGTTGCAGGCGTTTGGACGATTTTTCCTCACGTTTCTATTGCTGGTTTTGATGGAGGTGGCAGGGCTGTAATGATATCCCAACTTTTTCCTGGCGAAACACCAGGGACTTCTTACACAGTTCAAAATTATTTAATGGAAAAGGAGCCATCTTCCGAAAAGCTCATAAGAGACGCACAGAACCAATTTGAGTTCCTGCGATATGTTGTTCAAGAAGAAGACTACGCGACAGGATTGAAGCAACAGAAAGCTCTAGAAAGTGGCGCAAAAGAATACGTGATGTTCGGCAAGAACGAAGAAGGTGGTCACAACTTCCACCGATGGGTCGACCACATCATAGACACCAAAGACGAAGACCTTTCAAAACTCTTCATGACGGGTTAACAAAAGGATTTTTTATGGAAGCACCCAAGCACATATTAATTGACTCACCATCAGATGGCGTTTCAAGGATTACGCTTAATCGACCTGAATCTCGAAATGCCCTCAACAACAAATTACGCGGAGAAATTTTCAGTCAGCTTGAGGAGAACGATTTAGATGAGTCAATAAAAGTGACCATTATCCGAGGAGCAGGCAAAGCATTTTGTGCTGGATACGATCTGAAAGGGAATAACAACGAGGCTAGGCCTTTTCATACTGCAGGCGGTGACGGCAGCTGGGCCAGGCACGTTGTCGACGGCGCCTTTAGGATGTGGGACCTCGCGAAACCAGTTATCGCCCAGGTTCATGGTTATTGCCTTGCAGGGGGCACCGAACTTGCCACTGCGTGCGATTTGATTTACGTGGCAACCGACGCAAAGATCGGCTACCCCGTTGTCAGGAGCATGAGCCCCCCAGACAATCAGTTTTTCCCGTGGATGGTGGGAATGAGAAATGCCATGGAAATGATGCTCACGGGCGATGCTATCAGTGGCGAGGATGCTGCGAAATTTGGTTTTGCTAACCGAGCTTACAATGAAGAGATCTTAGAAGATGAGGTTTTAAAGATCGCAGAGAAAATAGCTAAAATTCCGAGTGACCTGGAGCAGATGAATAAAAGGAGTGTCCACCGCCAAATGGAACTTATGGGCATGAGAGCAGCCATAAGACAAGGGACCGAAATCCAAGCTCTAGCTTTCCACACGAAATCCACTCGAGCTCACTTTAAAGAGCTCGCAGCGGGACTTACCGACGCTCTCTCCAGTAGAGACGGTAAGTTTGGCGATTATAGGACCAGTAAAAAGGAGGATTAATTTCCTTGGAAGCCGTAACGATGGAGCGCGGAATATTGCGCAAGGTTGAGGTAGACGAACCAATCCCAAAGAAAGGCGAGGTGCTCGTTAAATCCATAGCCTGCGGTATTTGCGGCAGCGACCTGCACGCAGCGAAACATACAGAGGATTTCGTAAAAACTAGCCGCGAGTCAGGCGGAGCCTTCAAACTCACCACTTTCAGTCCAGTAATCTTAGGCCATGAATTCTGCGCTGAAATTGTCGATTACGGGCCAAACACAGAAAAATCGTTGTCTCCTGGGACTCTGGTTTGCGCCGCGCCTGTTCTTTTAAGAGATCCATTTTTGTCGATTGGTTTCTCAGAAAAAACACCAGGAGGCTTCTCGCAATACATGCTCTTATCTGAATCCGTTATGCAACCAGTGCCGTCCGGCGTAAGAGCTGAAGAAGCGGCTCTGACAGAACCCGTAGCCGTGGCGCTGCACGCAATCAACAAGGCACGTTTGGAAGGGAATGAGGAAATTGTAGTGATCGGTTGTGGACCGGTCGGACTCGCAATCCTCACCATATTGAAGAGCTCGTTCAAAGGGCAAATAATCGCTTCCGACTTCTCGCCTCAAAGACGAAGTTTGGCCGAAAAGGTCGGAGCTCATCAGGTGGTTAACCCCCAAGAGGCCTCCCCTTTTTCATCAAAATTTCTTAGAAAGAATAAAAAAACCGTTGTATTTGAATGTGTAGGAGTCCCGGGCGTAATTGACGATATTATCTTAGAGGCACCGCAGAATTCTAAACTAGTCGTAGTTGGAGTTTGCTTGCAGAAAGATTCTTTTAGGCCTCTGATTGCGATAAACAAGGAAATTTCTATGCAGTTTGTTCTAGGCTGGTCAATGGAAGAATTTTCAGAGAGCCTCAACAAAATTGCGTCAGGCGAAATAAATGCGTCAGAGTTGATTACCAAACAGATTACGCTTGATCAGGTATCTGAAACATTTAAAGAATTATCATCGCCTAATGCGGACGCTAAAGTATTAGTAAAACCTTGGATGTAGTCCCCCAGACAAAACCATTTCCCTCATTACGCACTGTGTAGTCCTTAATTAAGTCAGTAATCTCCTTCAACGGAAGGTTGTCATTTTCAAATAGTCTTCTAGGTTATCCTCAATCCATTGTAGGTCTTTGGATTTAATATCATGAGAATATCCGTTCCTCAAAAGTCCAACTAACCCATGAACAGAAGCCCAAAC
>CAJWLI010000033.1 GCA_913043075.1 uncultured Gammaproteobacteria bacterium | reverse complement strand
CTGAGGCAATGCACTCATGTTTAACTCGCTCCAGAATCGATTGTTGGTCCACTTGGGCAAAGATCTAAATCTGGCCCTGCCATCATCACCCAAGAAAATAGTTTCATCGTGAACCACTGCGTAACCTGGGCTGGTGAGGATATGCTCCTCATCTAGCGCTATTTGGACCCCTACATCATTTATATTAATTATACCTAAACGCATATTCACCTATGTTTTTAAGTGACTAACTAGCTTATTGTCACAGTAGCTTTGAACTTCTTGAGTTAATCTTTCTTGAGCAAGTTGCAATTGATGCATTAGGAACATTATCAATATGCTAATTAGGAGTGCTACAAAGGTGGAGTTAAAGGCAACCCCAAGAGACTGGGTGACTGCGGTAATTTCCCCGCCCACTGCCTGATGGGCCTGCCCTAGTGCTTGCCCTATACCTCTAACGGTACCTAAAAACCCGATGGATGGAATAGCCCAGGCAATGTATCTAATCATAGATAATTCAGAATCAAGCCTTTCTGATTCCGCGTCGCAAACGCTTAGTATTGAGTTAGAAACATCTTGAATGTTTTCTGTTGAACGAAAGCGGTGCAGAGCAGTCGTCAATGCTCGAGCAATCAATGAGTCTTGACTATGCTCTGAAAGAGCCTCAATAGGTCTCGCGTATTCGCGAGTATCCTGAGGCAAAATGCTGGTCTCCTCCGAGGATGAAATAAGATTCATTTGTAGGACTCTGCGTTCGTTCATATTCTGCCGAGCTTTATAGAGCATTAGCGAAATAGCCCAAAACATTAGGATAAAACAAGCCTCTTGCTCAAAGTCTTTCACAACGACATAAAATGATCTCTCGGGGACAAACGCCGGGTCTTCGAGCATTTGGACTTCTCGATCCTCTAGAATCGTTGATGCGGTCGGGCGAATAATTCCCAGATAGATAGCATGAACCAATATAATTGCAATGATTAAGGAAAAGAATTGATACAGAAACTCGAAAGGAATTTTCTTATTCATAACGTTTGTTAAATATCCCTGGGAAAGGCTTTCCCTTGGTCTACCTTTATAACCTCGCTGGTTTTAATGTCTGCTTTGGGTTCGTTCATATTTATCTTTTTGTCTGTTTCTTTTTTCTGAACAATTTCTTGGTCTCTTGATTCGGGCGCGTTCGTTTTCAGCTCTTCTGCAAGCGAAGTCTGATTCAAGAAAAAAATGGCGAGAAAAAAAAATTTCACTCAAGATACCTAGCTATTCTGAATCCCACGTCGGCCCTTGGATCTCGACCATAATCTCGGAAGGTCAGTCTCAAAGAGCTATAATTTCCTTGAGTATAGCTTGATCCTCGAATCACTCTATATCCTCCCTTTTTAGGTCCAGTAGGGTCAACCAAGAGATTTATCACCATTTCTGTCGAGTATATGTCATTAACCCACTCAGAAACATTTCCGGCTAAATCGAATATGCCTAAATCATTAGCGGTAAAGCTGCCAGATGGAGCCGGGCCTCGGAAAGTGTCATCGTAGTTATCGATAATGTTGCCAAAGGCGTTTTTCGCAGAGATATCAGCAAAATTTCCGAACTTATCAGGCGGCGGCATCTTGTCGCCCCATGGGAAAATTCGGTTAATTTGGTTCGATTCCCTCGCCGCCCACGACCACTCGGCTTCGGTTGGCAACCGATAACCCGTGCCTCTGTCTTGTTTTATTTGCCAAATCCCATTAATTTTTTCGTAGGTTTTTGGAATACCATCTCGCTCGCTCAGCCAATTGCAAAAGCGAATTGCTGCCTCCCAAGATACGTTTACTGCGGGGGTCTCGGGATCATTTAAAAAAGCCCGGCCAAAAGTACCTGAGTTGTGAGATGGATCGAACTTTAAGTAATCAGCATTACTTATTTCCCTTACAGCTAAATAGAAGGGACGAGTGAGCCTGACCCTTTTTTCTATTTCGTTTGCTTTCCTTCCCGGTTGTCTTCTGCCTGCGCCCATTTTGAAGCTGCCCGGATCGATTCTTACTAATCTATTCTTAAGACCCGTAAAAATCTCATTTGGAAGATTATTTCTCCGTGCCTCTGCAACCGTGATTCTCGGAACATCGATGGCTTGAACTAAATTTGGATTAGGGATGATGGATTTCTGAAAATCAGAAAAGCCCTCTTGAACTATCTTGAGTTCGTGGGGCCTGGCTAGCAGTCTTAGTCTGTCTCGACTATCTAAGTAAACTTCTCCATCAATAAAAATGGTGGCGTCGCGCTGCAAATTGAGAAGCTCAATATATCCATACCGGGGCACCAAGTCGAAAGCCATTTTTGAGGCCCGCTCAGACTCTATACGAATTTGCTTAGATAGAGATTCATAGCCAGCCTTTATCGCAGTGACATTATATTCGGCTGGCGCTAGATCCAGTTCCAAAGGAGACTGACCTTTATAAATGCCCTCGATACTTACATTCGCATTATTGGGTTTGCTAGCTACCTCTAAACGCCCTTTTTTTGGGATAAGCTCTATGATTGGAAGAGAAACATTCTCATTTGCAATGACTTTCACCTGAAAATCGGCTCTTACAAATCGCGGCAAAACTAAGCTTAGATCTTGAACGCCTTGGCCAAGCTTTATGGTTTTTGGAGTTTTACCAAGACTCTCGCCATAAGCGGATATTGTGGCTCCTTCTGGAAAAGATGAGATAGTCACATTTGCAAATGAGGGAACCATACTTATGTCGAGTTCTTGGGTTTCCCCTTTTCCAAAAATTTCTAATTCTTGAGAATGTTCAAGAAAGAGGGGGTGATTTACCCTCAGATTTCTTCGGCCTGCTTCAATTGGTTTCATTGGCTCATGAGAGAGACCGACAAATTCTTCGTCCACATAAATACTCGCGTCAGAGAGCAGTTCTGAATTATCGTATATTTTAAGTTTTAAAAAGCCAGGTTTTTTTTCTAAATTTATAAGGTGACTTTGATTAGGTCCGTTTGTCACTTCGAATGGGTAAGACAAAGTCTTATAACCTGGCGCAGTCACCATCAGTTCCCCTTTCCCGGGCTTGAGGAAATAAATGTTCCCATAATTTGGCGCCACTATAGGATTGACCATGTCAAGGACAGCACTGGTCGGTGAGATGATGAATGATACAGCGCGAGACTGGAGAACGATGTATAAGGCGAACACAGACAGTAAAAGTATCACCCCTATTGTTAGGTAAGTAAGAGTCGTTCGGTTACTAACTCCAATCTTAGAAGAGGTGGGGGGCTGATATTTTTGTGTTTCCACAATCTCAAAATCGGGATCACTCACCTGACCGGCTCCGTATTAGCAATATAGAATTGATTTTCAGTAGATCCGGGGAGTACAAGTACTTTTTTTCGAAGATCTCTAAATCCCGATCTCGAGGAGGTTACCGTGTACCTGCCGGGAACAAGATTAATCTCTAATTGCTGAAACTGTCCTAAGGACTGAAACCTTTCAATTATCACGTTAGATTGGTTGTCCGACAAAAATAATACAGGGATTTTTGTTCTGGCTAAGGAGACGTAGTTGATTAATTCCTGAATTTTACGGGCTGTTTCGTCAGATTTTTCTCTCTGATCAGTGAGTTCAGCAACTACTCTGATTGCCTCTGACAGTTCGGCATCGCTTTTTAATAACATCGGGTCTTGGACCAACCGATTTAAAGAGTTAATCAAATCTAATCTTTTGTTAATCGTCTTTATTTTGTTTTTGGGTTGAACAAGGTCAGGCGAGAGAGTTAATGCTGCCAAGTATTCCTCTTTTGCGCCTTTCCAGTCATAAGACGAGATCATTGCTTCTGCCCTAAAGATGTGACCGTTCGTAGTTTCGGTAATCTGTTCTTGTTGCGCTCTCAAAAACCCATCTCGATGGCCTTGTCTCTCCGGAAAAATTTTTTCGGCTTCCTCGAATCTCCTGATGGCAAGCGGATAATTCCTTGTGCCCAATGCTTCCATGCCCGATGACATTATAGCTATATATTCTTGATCTCTGATTTTGTTTTGGATTCGCTTAATTCCGTCAGAAGCAGGTTCCCATGCGGGGTCTAAATCCGAAGCTGCTTTGTAAAATTTCAAGGATTCTTGGAATCCGCCTTTTTTTTCTTCAATGCTTGCTTGCATGGCAAAATCGAGGACCTCTTCTAGATTTTTGGCCCTTGTTAATAACCTTTCTAATACGAAATCGTCTTGTTTGATTGCGTTAGCTATTGTCATGCTGTCAATGGCTGTGACGAAATCTCCGTTTTCTATGGCGACCTTGCCTTTCTTTAAGTTTTCTTCAAAGACTTCTGGAACGAGCTTTTTTAAATAATTGAGTTGCTCGGCAGCAAAAGAATATTTGGTTAATGCCTCTTCTTCTCGACCCTCTAGGAAGAGAATTTCTGCAGTCTCAAAAGCTTTTTGAGCATCTTGGTAATCGTTTTCTGCCCACAAACTTACTCGTAAGTCGTCGAGATAGACTTGGAGCTCCAATATTTCTTTTGCTAATTTTTTCCCGCTCTCAACAAGAAGCTCTTGTTCCGCTGCTTCCCTCGGACTCAGAATTGTCCTTGATTGATTTTCTTGAATAGAATTTTCGATTGAAACTTCTTCAGAAACAGGTTGGGTTTTCATGTCAACATTATTAAGGATGGTGAGAGTTAGTGCTGCCCCAACGATTAGGCCACCCACAAGGATATAGGTTTTTCGACTTGGTTTATGAGCATTCTTCGTTAATGAAACAGCCTCCTTGCCCGTTTCGTTTTTTCTAAATTTTACAGCCTCTATGGTTTCACTTTTTTTGCTGAAGTGTTCAGCGAGAATCAGCCTAGTTTCGAAAAGGTTTTTCTCTTTTTCTGAAGAACCGACATTAAGCAAAGACCTAATCGTGTCTTTTACCTGAGATGACATTCCAAGACTGTATTGTTCTATTTCTGGATTGGTAGAGCCTGATATCATATAAGCTAGTAGACGTCCGATTGAGTAATAATCGTCTCCCTGCGAAGGAAGAGAGCTTGTATTAGTTTTTGGACGAAGAAATTCGATCTGCTGCCGGCTTGCATTGAATTCAGATGGCAAGCCAAACCCACTAATCTGAATGTTGCCTTTTTCGTCGATGAGTAGATTAGAGGGATGCAAAAACCCGTGAGCTATGCCCAAACTATGAGAGAAGGCGACTGCATCTAATACTTGGTCTATTAAACTCCATTTTAGAAGCTCTATTTTTAGAGGTTCGTTGAGCCCGTCTTCGGGTTCTATAAGGTACGGGTAATTAAGATAGGACCCAAAATCCGTGGTTAATAGAATATTCGGATGCACTAACCCTTTTGTTGTGGCTAGTCTTTTGGCTGTCGATGATATTTTTTCGGGAGATATCTTTGTGTTTAGAAGGGTAAGCGCCAGTGCCCGACCCGTTTCGGACTCATTTATAAGCCACTTCTGTTTTAGATCTGTTGAACTTCTTTTCTCTTTAAGTTCGTACACCCCTTCAAAGATTTCACCCGGTACTAGCTCTTCTGCCACGATGCCTCCACGCAAAATCTTTTATTCGCTAAGAAAGCTAGTTTCGTCCGCATAGATTTTCTTGAGAAGCATTTTCCATTCCTTGAATTGCTGCTCCGCGGAGCCTGATATTTGTATGGTTTTTCCCTCTATGTCTAAGACATAGGGAGTGATTTCACTTGCAAGGGCTTCGTTTAACTCTCGTAACCGGAGTTCCTGATTTGTGGCCTGAACTCTTTTGCTTAATCCTTGCCTGATCGCCGTGACCCCGCCAATTGCCCCGGTGTAAGCAGCGGCGCTACTTGAACCCTCTGCTGCAATCCCGCCTACTATCATAAGAGCGCCTGCAGCAATGCGCCTTCTAGCTTCTTTCTGAAGCTCCCTAAGTCGTAGTGCCTCCGCAAAAGTTGTTCTTCGCCATTCGTCATACGAGGCCTGAGTCTCTCTGTAAAACTTATTGAAGTGGGTGTCCAAAGTGTCAATAAACAAAAAGTCGAGATCTTCGAGCTGAGCCACTCTGATTATCATCGGATCATTAGAAGCAGGTAGCTGTCCAATCTTAAGACTACCGTTTTTTTCCTCTACTAGATAACCATCAAATTTTTCTGGAGCTAAATCCGCCGCAAATCTCAATTTCGCGATTTCTTTAATATTGGATGAATCCGTGGAGCTTAAACTATTTCTAAAGGCCAAAAGATCATTTGCAACTTCATTGTATAAATCCTGAAACGGATCTTCCGTTGGGTTTTCGTAGCCCAGACCGGTGGCCCTATCTTCAAATATTCTATCTATCCACTTGATTTTTTTTGAATCAATTGCGGTTATTTTCAATCGCAGCATTTCTCCGTCCGATGAAAGGATTTTACCGTTTATCTCAATGTGTGAGGACTCAGTTGAATTCGGAAGGACTCTCACAGCGCCCCAGTTGCCTGTATTTTCTAAAGTATTTTTTAAATGATAGGCTATATATCTTGATTCAGCTCTTCTTACATCGGGAACGATTAAGTTTTCGTTAGATTCGATTATATCGTCTGGTATGTTTGGGTCGAACGCGATTATTCCTATGTCTAGCACCTCTTCGGGAGAAAGAGGCACCGACGCCATTAGGGCTGGTGAACTATTTGCTGAAATGACTTGGGTTGATCCGCAGCTTGCAAGTAGCCCTAAAAAAATTACGAAGATTACCTTATGTAAAAAATCAGATAGGGCCTGGGCTTTTAAAATTATCATAAGCTCTCCTTATATTTCTCGTATTCTCTCCAGAGTTTTTTTCTAAGTTCTGGATCTTTTTCTGACATCGCTGCCTCCCTAATCTGTCTCGCAACGATATCATCAGTGTTTTCATCGTAGTCTGGCATATCGTATTCTTCTGTAACCTCAGGCCCGGGTTTGTTGTTGGGCTCTCCCTGATCTGCGTCCTTAGTTTTTTCTGAGGGAGTCTCAGTCTCCTTGCAGGTGTCGTTCGCTCTGTCCTCTCCAGCTTTACAATCCGAATCTGATTCCTCCGATCTAGTTGGCTCGTTTTCTCTCGGATTAGATTCCGTTTCTGAGCCGCTCGATTTTCTTTGGCTTTTGTTTGCCCCGCCTGAGCCGCCTTGCTCTCTGGGGTTTTCAGGCTGACCTGCAATTGGAGGAAGTGGCTCTGCGACCTCGTCTGTTCTAGCTTGTTGCATTTGCTTTCGAAAACCTTCGACCGACGAGAAAAATTCCTCTTCAAGAGATCCAATGACTGGGTTCTCATCCAAAATATTACCTTCGACCAAACTTGTACGAGAGACGCAGTTCAAAAGCTCTTCCTGCTGAAGGATCTCTTGATTCGTTCGAGCTAAGAGAGACTCGAGCCGTGATTTTAACTCGGGAAACTCTTCAAATCCTTGTGCTTGATAAGTCATTATAATTACTGAAGTTTTCGCATCTAAAAAACGCGTTTTGACTTTTCTGCAAGCTTCGGTCGAATGTGTATTAGATGAAAGAGCATCAATCTCCAGCAGCTTTTGTCGAAAATTTTCAAGTAATGCGATAGCCTGAGATTTATCCTCACTCATGCTGGGTTGATTTGCCTTAATTAAATTCCAAACTTGTTGATAATTTTTAGCGAGTTCTCCGAGTGCCGATTTTGTTTCGCTGTTTTTGGCGAATGAAAAATCAATTGAGAATATGAATACAAGGTAAAAAAACGGACGTAAGACTTTCTGCATATCATTTCCCAGAAAATTCTGTTTTTTCCCGAAACGGGTCGAGAGCGCAGATCTTTAGACGAAAACACATACATTTGTTGTACCAATAAAGCTTTTGGTATGCAATCCTATCGGAAGGAGGAAATAACGTTTTATGAAGCTAAGGCCCGATATTAAAGATAATGCTAAGACAGCATCTAAACGATTATTTTCTTTTTTATTCTTTTTTACTCTCTTAAGTGCATGTGCGCCAAGCGATATAGTCATCGAAGGCTCTTTGCCAGTTCCCATGGTAAAGAAAATTCCGGTTCGGATAGGTGTTCACTACCCAGATGCTTTCGCTAACTTCGTCCACACAGAAACTTCTAAGGAAATTGGAGCCTGGCAGATAGATTTTGGGGAGCAAAATGTGGATTTTTTCAGAGCTCTCTTCGGTTCGATGTTTACTGAAGTCGTTATCTTAGAAAAGTGGGACAGCGACATAGCGGGTGTGTCAAACGAAGACACACAAGGTGTTTTGGTCCCGCAGATTAAAAAATACGGATTTTTGACACCCTTCGTATCGGGCTTAGGTTTTTATTCTGCATCAATTGAATATGATCTAACTCTTTTTGACGCTCGAGGAGCGACGATATTCAATTGGACGGTGGTGGGTTACGGTAAGAGTGAAGGGAAAGCCTTTGCAAAAGAAGAGGCGGTCGAACAAGCCACTTTGTTGGCAATCAGAGATGCAGGCGCTAGGATTGCGATCGAATTTGATAAACAGAAAGCGTTCAAATCATGGTTCCGGAGCTTAGAGAAGGCAGAAAATGGCTCATAAATTGAAAGCTTATAGGCTCGGTTTATTGGTTATTGTCTTTATTGTAGCTGGGTGCGCCTCGTCTAGAGTTGAAGAGTTTCGAGCTACAGAAACCGGTATGGTGTCAGGGGAAGGATTAGTGTTGCTTGGAAGGGCGTCCTTCAGCGATAACGAAACAAAAGAAAGTTTTACAGATTGTATGGCGGACTCTCTGGAGGGAGGAGATCGACCATTGCGAGTAGTCCCCCAAAATACGTTCAGAGATAATTTTTATCCTTGGTTCGAGCCAAGAGTTGAACCGACCTCGGCAGAAGAATTAAAAAAGCTGTTTATGGAACCTGGTGTAAAGGATCTGATTTCGTCCAGTAATATCAGATATATTGCTTGGATAGAGGGCGACACAGTAAGAGTGGATGACGGTGGCACGATGAGTTGTACTATTGGTCCTTGGGGAGGAGGGTGTCTGGGTTTTTCCTATTGGGAAGAGGACGCTAGCTATAAAGCCACGATTTGGGATTTAGAGAAAATGATCTCTGCGGGACAGATAAGCAGCGATTCAAGAGGTACGTCCTATATTGCGGGTGTCATACTCCCAATACCAATCCTAGCAAGGCCCGGAAATGCCGCCTGCAACGCCCTAGCAGACCAACTCAGAGAATTCTTAACTGGCTCCTAAAAAATGCGTTACGGATTCAGGAGTCCTCGGTATTCTGAGGCTCGTTTTCTACTGGAGGACTAGAAATAACTTTTTTTTCGGACTCATCTGATTTCTTTACCTTGAACAATTGCCTTAGTTGATTTACTTCGACTGGCACAAATACCCCGTCTTCTATCCTTGGTCGATAAATAGTATTTTTTTCTCTCTGACGTACGGCTCGAGCTTGGTCATTTGGTATATTCTTATCAGTTATTTTTGCGTTAACCACTCTTCCAGCTTCGTTGATCCCGAATTCCAAGTCCACAAAAAGTTCCGTATCTGGTTCTGCTGAGTCGGGCAATCTATCGAGCGAGAAGTGAGATATTTTCGGCGGATGAAGACGGACAGGGGAGCCAAAATAATTTTTTGCAAGATTTTTACCTGCGTCCTCTTTCTGCATAAGGTTCCAACTTTGCAGGTACTGTGCAGCCGATTTCTCGTTTTTTGTTACAGCATAAAAGTCTCCAAGGTCCACATTAACAGCATAAATTTCGGCTTTATCAACTTGTTCATTTTTGGAGGATAATTCTAGAGCTCGTCTTAAGTCTTCCTCCGCGCTTTTCCTTCCCATCGACGCGGTAAGCTTAGTTTTGGCTAGTCGTCTCAGCGGGCCGATCAACTTAGGGCTGTCGGTGCCGTATAGTTCTTCGAATATCTCGATTGTATCTAAATACATTTGCCTGGATGTTTTTAGCACCCAAGCGCGTTGATTAAGCGAATCAGGTTCGGTAGAAATAGGAATTCCCATCGCTCTCTGAGTAAAGTAGTTTCCAACACTGATCAACCTCGGGATGATTGACTCTGATTTATCTCCAAACTCCTTTTTTACAATAGTTACACTGAACAGCTGTTCTCTATCAGCATTGAGAGCATCGCCGGCACGCAGGCTATTCAACGCAAGATAATCTATCAGTGGCAGTTGGTTCAATGTAAAGACGCCTTCTTCTCTGTGGAGTATATGTTGCGCCCGCCGTAAGGCGTTTCTTGAGTTTTGGTAGTCATCAACCGAGAGAGCTGCGATTCCCTTTACAACAAGTGCCCTTAAAATGGCGGGATCAAAAGGCTTGACCAAATCACCAAAATCCTCAATCGATTTTTCGAGTTCAATTAACCCACCGATGTACTCTCCTGAGGCGATTTTCATAATTGCAACATTACACTTTGCTTTAGCGCGGTTTAATCTTGACAGGGTGCTCATCTCCAAAGTCCTAGCCGTGATGACCTCTATTTCCGAAAGAGCTTTTTCTAGGTCTAGATTTCTAGCGTTCTGGTTGAGTTCCTTAAATCGTATAGACGCTGCCGAATCATCGGATCGAACCTCGTAAAGAAAATCTAAGACTTTCGTGTCTCCAAACACATCAGACACGAATAGAAAACAAATGACGCAGATGAGATTTTTCATTTGTAATCACCGTCTCTTAAATCAATTTTTTGAGATAATAGGATGTTTCTTGACAACACTAGCCCGTCTTTAGTGATCGCTGGCCTGAAA
>CAJWLI010000032.1 GCA_913043075.1 uncultured Gammaproteobacteria bacterium | reverse complement strand
GGATTCAGCTACAAAGTCATTTAGAGAGGCCGCGAGATTAGATAAAAAGAAGAAAAAACAAACTCGCAACTACATCCGTTATATAGCGGGGGAGAGGCGCAGACAAAAAGAACTCAAAAAGATGTTAGAAGGCTAGGACTCATTTTTGGCAATTATATTCGGGTTTAAAAAAAGGGTTTTTAGTTAAATACTAGAGAGGATTTTTCGCTTGCGAAAGAATCCTGAACTGACTTATTCGCTCAGAGCTAATCAGGCCATTCTCCTCAGCTTTTTTTAGAGCGCAGTCGGGTTCAGTTAAGTGAGCGCAGTCGCTGAATTTGCAATTTTCGGCAAGATCTAAAATGTCTTGAAAAGCATCTAGGCTGACGTTTTCCTTCCATATTTGAAGCCCTCTCATTCCAGGAGTATCTATTATCACAAAATCTTGCTCGGTAAGGACCAGTTCTCTGTAGCTGGTGGTATGTCTTCCCTTGCTATCTTTATCTCTGACAGGTCCCGTAAGGAAACTCTCTTGGCCAAGAATCATGTTGCTTATAGATGATTTTCCCACTCCGGAAGATCCTAGAAAAATATTCGTAGATCCCTCTGTTAAATGACTTAAAAAAGATTCTTCTCCCATTCTTGTCAATGTGCTTAAACATAGAATCGGCGCATCTCCTGCTATCGCACTAACTTTTTTGATCGCAGACTCCGGGTTTTTAATTAGGTCTACTTTGTTTAAAACAATTACTGGTTCTAACGCAAGGCTCCAGCATAGAAGCAGGTATCTCTCGATCTTTCTTGGATTAAATTCTTTATCTAGCCCCGCAACGATAAAAACACGGTCGACATTTGCTGCCATTAATTGTCTTCGTTTCCCTTGACCGATTTCAGTCCTTGCCAGAATATTCTTTCGCGCAAGTATCTTCTTTATGAGTACTTTGTTTGCTTCAAAGGGTTCTGGTTTCGTTGCAAGGACCCAATCTCCTATGGTTGGCAGATCTTCTTTGTTAGTTTCTTTAAATTTACCTGGAAGTACTCCAGTCAGTTCTCCTATCTCTGATAAAAGCATAAGGCTATCGGTGTTTTGACGAGAAACTCGTGCGCGGATAAAGCCAAGTTCAGAAGTATTGAGCTGGCTCTCAAAAAAATCGTCCCAGCCTAGATTTTTGGCACTCACAATATTATTGCCAGGGGTCTATGATTTAAAACCACAGTTGCACTGAAACTGAGGGAGCCAATAATAATCTTTTTGAATATTTCGACAGATTTGGTTTTGGAGTCATCTTATTTGTTTAAAAAGTTTAAAGGCAGACCAGGGTTATCCCATTCGCATGCAACAAGCTTTCCGGTTGTGGACAAAGTTATAAACGCAGTCTTTAGGTCTTTGCCCCCAAAACAAATATTTGTAGTAAAGACGTCCGGCATTTCAACAAATGAGGCTGTTTTGCCATCAGCAGAATGGATTGTGATTCCGCCTGTCACTAGGGTTGCAACACAAACATTTCCCAGCGCGTCTAAAGCGAGCGAATCGTATAAGTGATAGCTCGAGACTTGAGCCATTAATATAGGCTTCTGGCTTGTATCTATTAGCCCAGGGGCTTTCAGGGCGTAAGACCAGAGACGACCAGTTGGGGTTTCAGCCACGTAAAGCGTTTTCTCATCAGGTGAGAGCCCGATACCATTTGGTGCTTCTAATGGAAATATAGCTTCTTTGATACGATCTCCATCTGGAGCCGCATAAAAAACACCGGTTCTGTCACGGTCTCTTGGCCGAGTTTTTCCGTGATCTGTAAACCAAAACCCACCTTGTTGGTCGAAAACGATATCGTTAGGTCCTTTTAAAGGAATCCCATCGCACTCGGTATATAGAGCCTCTATTTTTCCAGTGCTTAAGTCTACTCGCTCTATACGACCCCCTGAATAGGTGTCTGGCTGCATGCCCGGAAAAAGAAGGCCCTTGCTGCTGCTATGCCATTCGAAACCCCCGTTGTTACAAACGTAACACTTCCCGTCTGGGCCAATAGCTGCACCGTTTGGCCCGCCTCCAAGCGTCGCCACTGTTTCTTTTTTGCCTTCGTTAGTTATCCGAGTCAGAGTCCCCGCAGCAATCTCTACCAAAAGTAGTGACCCATCAGGCATCGCAATCGGTCCCTCGGGAAATCTTAGACCCGTGGCTATCTCTTTCAGTTCGGGCATCTATTTGTTCTCATATTTTTCTTTAGCATAGCCCCATTCTAGCCAGGGTAACAAGGCTTCTATATCGCTTTGTTCTACGGTACCACCTCCCCAAATTCGAAAGCCAGGTGGTGCGTCTCTGTAGGATCCTATATCAAAGCCCACTCCTTCGGATTCAAGGACAGATACAATATTCTTTATTACCTGCTTTTGAGCGTCCTCAGTTTTTCCTTTAAACCAATCATCCACAACGGAAAGACAAATTGATGTGCTCGATCGATTAGATGCTTTTTGCGTAAGGAAATCAGTCCAAGGAGTCTTCTCTACCCAACTCGTTACGGAGGCTAAATTTGACTTTGACCTTTCTATCAGAGTTTGCAGCCCTCCCGCTTTCTTTGCCCAATCTAATGCGCTGAGTTGATCCTCAACCGCGAGCATAGAGGGCGTATTTATAGTTGCTCCTTCGAACAAATCTTTAATAATTTCTCCTTTTTTTGTTAGGCGGAATACCTTGGGAATTGGCCAAGAGGGTGTATAAGTTTCGAGGCGCTCAACTGCACGAGGAGACAGGGCGATCATTCCGTGAGCTGCTTCTCCACCAAGAACCTTTTGCCAACTCCAAGTCACTACGTCGAGTTTTTGCCAAGGCATTTCCATCGCAAATAGAGCTGACGTGGCGTCGCACATTGTTAAGCCCTCTCTGTCTTGCGAGATCCAATTGCCGTTTGCTAAACAAGCTCCTGAAGTTGTCCCGTTCCAGGTAAAAATGACATCCCTTTTTTCGGTATCTGCCATGGATAGTTTTGGTAGTTCACCGTAATCAGCGGTTAAGTACTTCACATCCGATAGGTTTAACTCGTCTCGAATATCTTTTGCCCAGCCATCTCCAAAACTTTCCCAAGATAAGACATCGATACCTTTGAGTCCTAACATACACCACATTGCCATCTCAAACGCGCCGGTATCAGAAGCAGGCACTATGCCAACTAAATAATCATTGGGAATGCCGAGTAACTCCTTGCTCTCATCAATAACCAACTTCAGTCTTGATTTAGGGCGTTTTGCTCTGTGAGATCTTCCAAGAGAATCCAAGTTAAGATTTTTAATGTTCCAGCCCGGATGCTTGGAGGTTGGTCCTGATGAAAAGCAAGGGTTCTTCGGTTTGAGTTCGGGTTTTTTAGGTTTCATTCATTCTTCCAATTCGAACAAGGTGAGTTCGAGCAATTAATTAGTTTTATAAGAGCTCATGATAAGCTTTTTTCTTAAAAGAAACATTTTTAGAGTTAAGTTTTAAAGGTCGAGGTATCGAAAGCCTACTCTTGTGATCTTTGTTTCAAGAGGCCAGGGCATGGTTGATGAAAGTTGAAAAGCAGTCGGCATTGCAAGTCTTCTTAACCCAGCGCATCGCGGGTATTTTTTGAATAAAGGGAGCGGTTCCAGAGATAACCAACCAAACCTAGGAGGGTGTTCGATATTGCTGCGGCTAAAAAGATTCCCGGCAATCCAAGTAATAATTTCCCAATGTATGCGAGTGGCACATAGACGATTATTAAGCGCGCTACAGACATCGCTGTCGAGTATAAAGGTCTTCCAAGGGAGTTAAAAATTGCACTGGACATCATAAGCGCTCCCCAGGCTCCATAACTTATCGGAACAATTAAAAGGTAAGTAGAGGCGGAATTAATAACTTCGGGATTTGTATCAAAAAGGTTCAATAACTGCTTGCCGGACGCAGCAAGAATTATTGCGATAACAATTCCCCAGTAAAACGCGAATTTGAACGATAATTTCATTGCTTCGTCTGCTCGGTCGTGACGATTCGCTCCTACGTTTTGGCCTACAAAAGGACCAATACTTGCCGAAAGCGCGAACAGAGGTATAGCGAACAAACCCTCGATCCTTGAAGCAATTCCAAAGCCCGCTACTGTCTCCTGGCTAAATTCGGCGAGGAAGCTGACAATGATTGCCGTTGAAAGAGGTCCTATCATGTTTGTTGCAGTTGCGGGTATGCCGACGGCTAATATTTCTTTCCATGATCCTTGCAGTTTAGTGAGGCTAAGATTCCTGTAACTTAACAATTGCTCTCTATGATGCAAAATAAAAATAGTGGCGGTGAAAGTTATCAAGCGGGCCAAAAGATTAGCCCATGCTGCTCCGGTTAATCCGAGCTCAGGAAATCCAGCTAACCCAAAGATTAAAAAAGGGCTGATAGCTATGTGCAAGAGGGCTCCTGACACCATTATTGTTCCCGAAATCGTAGCGTCCCCAAGTGCTCGAAGAGCATTGGCGCCCACCGCGGGCACTGCTAAAAAAAATACAGAAAGGTAATAGATTTCCATGTACTGCTTGATAAGCGGGATTGTAGAGTCGTCGGCACCCAAAAGAGCGAACAGGGGTGTAATAGATAAGTAACCTATTAGTGAAATTAAAATCATTATTAAACCAATCAACAGGATTCCGTCACTGGCTATACGCTTTACCTTTTGCTTGTCGCCACCTCCGGCCGTTCGCGCTAAGACACTTGACACCCCGATAGAGATTCCTAGCGAGAGTGACATTAGGGCCGCGCTGATGGGGAACGTAAAGCTGTAAGCCGTTATGACTTCTGTTCCGAGTTTAGATAAAAATGCTGTTTCGGCTAACCCAGCGACGATGTTTGCCGAGATACCTAAAATGACGGGAGTTGTGAGTCTTAGCAAACCAGGGCCTACTTCTCCCTGGACTAAACGAGGAGGAGAAGACTCTGATTTGTTCATTGATTAACACTAAAATCAGAACGCCCTCTTATTTCTCCAATATTCTTTTGGTCAAATGGTGTTAGTTGGTATACGTAGTAGTTCAGCCAGTTATTAAACAGGAGAGCCCCGTGACTTTTCCAATTTACTATTGGTTCTAGAGCCGGGTCATTCTTTGGAAAATAATTCTCTGGGATTTCCGGGGAAAGTCCTGCTGCGATATCTCGCAGGTACTCATCGCGGAGACAATCCGGCTCGTATTCTGAGTGGCCGGTTACAAAAAGGTGCCTTCCATCTTTATGTGCCCAAAGATATGCCCCGGCTATTTCTGAGTCCGCTATAAGATCCAACTCCTCTATCTCACAGATTTGGTCAGTGGGCACTTCAGCGTATCTCGAATGCGGCGCGTCAAAGACATCGTCAAAGCCCCTAGAGATCGGTGATAAATGGTTGCGCAAACGGTGCGGATAAACCCCACTAATTTTTTTTGGAAGCAGGACCTTATGCACATTATAGAGATGGAACATAGCTGCTTGGACAGCCCAGCACAGAAACATCACCGAAGTAACATTTGACAGGGTCCAATCAAGTATTTCTGTCATTTCATTCCAGAAAGTGACTTGATCAAATGGAATTTGTCCCAGCGGCGCTCCTGTAATAATCATTCCATCGTACTTTCTCAGTTTGATCTCGCTAAATTCTTTATAGAAATTTTCCATGTGCTCGATCGGTGTGTGCTTTGATGGGCGTTCTGAGATCCGCAGGAATTCAACGTTAACCTGCAATGGAGAGTTGGATAGCATGCGCAAAAGATGTATCTCCGTCTCAATTTTTTTCGGCATAAGGTTTAGAAGCAACACATTTATCGGCCGAATGTCCTGCTGCTTGGCTTCTGCGCTACGCAAACAAAAAATATTCTCCCTCTGGAGAATATCGAAGGCGGGTATTCCATCTGGTATGTTGATTGGCATTTTTTTCCTTAAAAGAACCCATCTAGCGACAGCTAAAGTAGGTTTTCTCTTTAGCTGAATTTCTATTGCGCCCGCAAGCTGATATCAAATCGGCGCATACAATATTTTATCTGAATTTTTTTTATCGTCAAATAAAAGAAAAAATGGCGTCTAAGGCCAATCTGAAACTCCGTAACTTGATTGAAGCTTCTTCATGCCTTCGATCCATCGATCATAGTCTCCTGATTTTCTTTGCATGTAATCGAGGACTTTCGGGTGCGGGAGCACAAGAAAACTTTCGTTTTTTAGAGTTGTAACTACGGCTTCAGAAACTTGTTCTGGTTCTATCATTCCGTCAACGCTCGCTACTCCATCCGGGTCATTAGCCGTCATAGCAGTTCGAACTGCTTGAGGACAAAGAACCGAAACTTTGAGTCCGCGATCTCCATAGGTAATGGCCAACCATTCAGCAAAGCTTACGGCGGCATGCTTTGTGACAGCGTAGGGGGCAGATCCGATTTGAGAAAGCAATCCAGCGGCCGATGCCGTATTGAGAATATAACCAGATCCGCGCCTTAGCATTCCTGGTATTGCTGCACGAGCTGCGTAAACATGAGCCATTACATTAATTTCCCATATTTTTTGCCATTCTTCGTTTGGCACTTCGGGTCCGCCGTTCACGCCAATACCCGCATTATTGCAGAGCAAGTCGATTCCCCCGTATTTGCGCTCGCATGACTTTATTAGCTGCTTAATGTCAGCTTCACTAGCTACATCTGTTTTAAAAGACTCGGCGCCGGTTTCTGTTTCCACCCTTTTTAGACCTTGCTCGTCAAGATCAGCGATTATAATTTTGCCAGCGCCTTCCTCTGAGAAACGCTTAGCGAGGGCCCTTCCAATACCGTTTGCGGCCCCGGTGACCACTACAACCTTATCCCGAACTTCCATCGATTAATTCCTTTACCACTCCTATTTAAGGTTGCCATAACTTATTTGTCTTTCCCAGCTTTATCCATTTTGACCGGCTTATGTGGCATACTGAGAGCACTATGACTATGAATGAACTTGGGTTTTACGCCTTAGCTGGAGCCCCAAAAACCCCCAAAGACTTGATAGAGGAAGTCGAACTTGCTGAACATATCGGCATAGGAAATTGTTTTTTATCAGAGCGTTTCAATATCAAAGAAGCGTCGACTTTAAGTGGGGCAGTGGGAGCGGTTTCAAAGAAGATAGGTATTGCGACTGCAGCGACAAACCATAACACTAGACACCCGATTGTGACTGGGTCTTATGCCTCCACCATGCACTTCTTGACTGAAGGAAGATTTGCACTTGGTTTAGGTAGAGGTATTGATCTGCTTTTTAAAGCCATGGGTCTTCCGAAAATAACGACGCAACAGCTAGAAGAATTTGCCCGCATTATGAGACGCTTGCATCATGGGGAAACAATAACTGAGTATAAAAGTTCGCTTGGAGAGTGGCCCTTTCTGCGCCTTGACCCAGACTTTGATGAATATATCCCCCTAATTCTTACCGCTTTTGGTCCAAATTCGCTTGCTTTGGGAGGACGAGCCTTTGACGCGGTAGTCCTTCACACTTTTTTTACAGAAGAAACGACTGCAAGGTGTGTCAAAAGCGTAAAAACAGCCGCTGCCGAGTCTGGTAGAGATCCGGCCGACGTCAGGGTATGGTCCTGCTTGGCTGTTGTAGGAGATCATTTGTCATTGGAATTGCAGTTAAAAAAAACCGTCGGACGAATGGCAACTTATCTTCAAGCATATGGAGACCTGATGGTCCGAACAAACCAGTGGAACCCCAAGTATTTATCTCGGTTTAGAGACAGCGAAATTATAAAAAATTTTCAGGGTGCCATTGATCAAAAAGCATCTTTTCAAGAACTAGAGAATATAAACGAGCTGATCCCGAATAACTGGCTATCAAATGCTGCTCTAGGCACCCCAAAGGAATGCGTTAGAGTCATAAATAGACAATTTGAGCTCGGGTGCGATGGAGTGATTCTTCACGGAGTATCGCCGCAAGAACTTTTACCAATTGTGGAAGAGTATAAAATTCACAGAGACGCAGAACGTTTTTCTCATTTGCCTAACAATCCAGGTTTGCCTCCAAGTATGTTCGACACTCAAATAAGTTAATTCGTATAAAAAAAGAAAAAGCCAGCACAAAAATTCTCACAACTCGGCAAGTAAATCGATCAATTCTTTTACTGATCTAACAATATGATCGGCACCCGCCTCCACGAGCTCCTCTTCCTCGCGATAACCCCATAATACTCCGATGCTTCGAGCTCTTGCATTAATTGCAGTTCTAACGTCAGTGGCCGTATCTCCAATCATATAAGTTTTGCTTATGTTGTAACCTGCATTCCCAGCTATTTTCAGAAGAGCTGATGGTTCTGGTTTCAATCCGTCCTCTGGTTTATACCCCGAAATGATATCGAACGAATTCGGAAAAAATTTTTCAACGCAGGATTTGGTAAATGCGTCATCTTTATTAGAGAGAACTGCCAAACAATTTTCTTTTGAGGCGATCTTAAGCAGGGCTGTAATATCCGGAAAAGGTTTTGTTTCTTCCCAAAAGGTCCCATAGGCTTCCCTAAACATGGCTAAACAGGCGGAGACTTCTTCAGGTTTTCGATAATTTTTCGGCAAACATCTTTTTGCTCCCTCTTGAGCCCCGTCACCAATTATGTATTTATAATCTGTTATAGGGTGTATAGGATGCCCCATTTTTTGTAGAGCCCAGTTGAAGGATTTAGCAAGGCTGGGCAAGCTGTCAAGAAGAGTGCCATCAAGGTCAAAAACTAATAGATTATTCCTTGTCATTGTCCAACGACTCCTCATAGACGTGATCCTTTATTAAAATCTCGTTGAGTGAGATTTGGGACTCGACGCTTTGCAGAAAAACTCGCTCTTTCAGGAATTTCGGGGGGTCGTTGGATCCCGCTTCCGCAGATTTTTTTAGAAGCCCCTCGTAGCCGATTAAACCTGTAAGAATCTGGTGGGCTTTAATTCTTCCCGAATTAGATCTTAACGCCTGCAGGCTTAGGCTCTCTGATTTCCGAAAAAGTCTTTCCACAGCGCGAAAACTGATCTCTTCTTCTATAATCTCATTCTCGATAGATCCGCTGATTGCTCGACTTAGGTCCTTAGAAAGGAGTATTCCTGAGAGCCACTGCTGGAGGAGGCATGCGGTTGAGAAGTATTTCGAGAGATATTCTTCTGCGAGGCCACTTTCGCCAAGAGGGTATTTTTTCTTTTGGCAGATCACATAAAGAGAGCTGTCTTCCTGAGCCAAAAAAAATCCTTCACTATCGGGGTTATGGTGGATTCGCCAGACAGATAGATTTCTAATCAGGTTTTCCAGCAGAAAAAGTTTATCTTCGTCCAAACTAAGATTTATTATCAAAGGCGCTCCCAAAGATAAGGCCTCTGGAAAGATTGGACATTTGTATTCAGCGAGAGCCTTAATAACAATCAATTGCTCCCGACGGTTCCAGCCTCGTCCTCCCAAGTGCTCTGGCCAATCCAGTCTCAACAATCCCGCTTTATCCATTTCTTCAAAAAAAGTTCTCGTTTCCAGAGAATTGTGAAGCTCACAAAAGGATTTAATTTCTGCTTCTAGGTCTTTGTGCCCTGCTTCTCGTTCATCTTTCACCTTATTGATTTCGCCCCAATAAAAGGTCTTTGGCCGCGTTAATTTTGGCTGCGAGGAATGTTGAACCTCCGCGATCTGGATGGACTCCCTGCATAAGTCTCTTGTGCGCAGCACCTATCTCTTTGTCTGACGCGTCTTGGGATAAACCCAGAATCTCGAATGCTTGCTGCTCGTTCATATCAGAGGAGAGGGTTTCGCTTGATCTGCTGACGGTTTCTTCTAAGACTTCCTCCCACTCCGGGCGCTCTCGTTCGAGATAAGCATGCATTAAGTTAAGTGAGTCTGAATCGGATTCTATTTCAGTTAAGATCTCCTTAATTTCGTCTATCGATAGTAGTGACAGTTTTTTTCCTTCGCAGTGTCCTCGAAGCATCTGCCCGTCCATGGAGCCAGTAGCATGGTCTAGTTTCATGTGAATGAAAGAAGTTTTTATCTCGCTTGAATCTCTCGGGGTAGAGATCGTATTCCCGAATAGCCTGCTCGCATTTCGAAAAATTGACGCGATTTGGGCGCCTCGCATAAAAATTCCAAATATCCGGACTAAAAAAGGAAGAGCTGCTCCCAGAAGAGCGAATATCGGATGAAGGCGGCCGGTAATCGCAAGGAATAAAATCCCGAGTCCTAAAAGACATAGTGCGTATATGATTTGAAAATGCTTTGAGGAGAGTTTTTTCTTCTCGAAGACTTTTTTTAGGACCAGGAAAGTAATAATTGGAACCGTTATTAGCGAGATAAGGATGACCAAATATCTGCCTCACTTCCTTAGTTGGAGCGTTAAAATCTTTCGGCCGCGGTCGCTTTTTTCAAATTTTTCTAACGCTTTGTGTCCACCGGCGACGAAGACAGCGACTGATGATAAAAGATCCTGGAGTTCCTTTACACTGCCAGAATTGAATGGTGCATAGGCGCCTCCGCTTAAAAGAGCAACTTGTTTGAAAGTAGACATAACAGCGTTACTGTTTCCTTCTTGAAACATGAAAATAGGTATGTTGAAGACGCCAAATTTGCCGGCTAGATAACAAAGTTCGTCAGCATTTTCCTCTAAAGCGTCGCCAACGAACACTAACGCTCTGATTTTTTGTGTTCGGTGTTCTTCAAGGGCATGTTTAAAAATCTTCGCTATTTGCGTATG